>CAZTUV010000005.1:0-24635 GCA_964616595.1 uncultured Alistipes sp. | reverse complement strand
ATTTACAAATTATACTAAATGTATTATAATAAATATTAGATTAGTATTATTTCAGGAGGAACAAGATATGAATTCAGATTTTGCAAGAATTATTACATTACAGCGTAAGGAAAGACATATCAGTCAAAAGCAGGCGGCAAGTGATTTGGGAATATCTCAGGCGTTACTTTCGCATTACGAAAAGGGTATCCGTGAATGTGGTCTTAACTTTCTTGTTAAGATTGCGGACTATTATAATGTTTCGTGTGATTACCTTCTTGGCAGAACTCCAGAGCCAGGCGGAAAGCATATTACTATTGAGGATATTCCAGATGATGACGGCAATAATAAACTTGAAATGCCTTCACCGGAAATTATAAATTTTAACAGACGTATTGTTAATAACTCAATAAGTCTTTTGTTCAGCCTTGCACAAAAAGCTAATAGTATTACACTTATAAAGGAAGTTTCTACATATTTAATGCTTACTGTATATAAACTTTTCAGAATAGTTTATAATGCTAATCCCCACAATGACCAGAAACTATTTCGTATTCCTAAAGTTGTAGCTAATGACAGTGCAAATGCCATTGTATCTATGAGTGAATCTAATATTAAAGCGGCATCAAGTGGAATTACTCTTGATGGAAATGACAGTGTAGACAATTTTGATACGCTTTATCTTACTACTTCAACACTTCAGAAAGATTATGCACAATATTCCTCATCATTGCTTGACCTCATAAAACGTAGTGAGGATAAAATAGCACGTACACGTGGGAAATATTAAAAAAATTCCGCATGACATTTATAGCCATGCGGATTTATTTTAGTCTATCTCAGGAAGAACAGAAATAGCTTTTTGTATTTCTTCATCTGTAGGAATATAGTCGTTCATTTTGCCATCATTGTAAGCGGCGTATGCATACATATCAAAATAACCTGTACCAGTAAGTCCGAAAAGGATAGTTTTTTCTTCACCAGTCTCTTTACATTTCATTGCCTCATCAATAGCAACTCTTATAGCATGACTGCTTTCAGGAGCAGGAAGTATGCCCTCGACTCTTGCAAACTGTTGTGCTGCTTCAAATATTGAAGTTTGTTCAACCGAAACAGCTTCCATAAGTCCCTGATGGTATAGTTCTGAAAGAGTTGAACTCATTCCGTGATATCTTAAACCGCCGGCATGACTTGCAGAAGGCATAAATCCACTGCCAAGAGTATACATTTTCTGGAGAGGACAAACTTTTCCGGTGTCACAGAAGTCATAGGCATATACACCTCTTGTCAAACTTGGACAAGATGATGGTTCTACGGCTATGAATCTGTAATCTTTTTCGCCACGGAGCTTTTCTCCCATAAACGGAGAAATGAGTCCGCCGAGATTTGAACCGCCACCGGCACAGCCTATAATTATATCTGGCTTTATACCATATTTATCCATAGCTATTTTAGACTCCATACCGATTACTGATTGATGAAGGAGTACTTGTGAAAGAACGCTTCCAAGAACATAACGGTATCCTTCTTTTGTAGTAGCAGATTCAACTGCTTCTGAAATTGCACAGCCAAGACTTCCGTTTGTATCAGGGAATTCAGCTAGTATTTTTCTGCCGACTTCTGTTGTGTCAGATGGTGAAGGAGTTACGTTTGCCCCGTAAGTACGCATTACTTCACGACGGAAAGGTTTTTGTTCATATGAGCATTTAACCATATATACTTTACAGTCAAGGTCAAAATAAGAACAAGCCATTGAAAGTGCTGTACCCCATTGACCTGCACCTGTTTCAGTAGTAACGCCTTTAAGCCCCTGTTTTTTTGCGTAATAAGCCTGAGCAATGGCAGAATTTAATTTATGACTTCCACTTGTATTGTTTCCCTCGAATTTATAATAGATTTTAGCCGGTGTATCGAGTTTCTTTTCAAGGCAATATGCTCTTACAAGAGGTGATGGACGATACATTTTATAAAATTCAAGTATTTCTTCCGGAATATCAATATAACGGTCTGTGTCATTGAGTTCCTGTTTTACGAGTTCCTCACAAAAAATCTGTGAAAGTTCTTCAGAGGTAACAGGTTTCATTGTAGCCGGGTTAAGGAGTGGAGCTGGTTTTTGTTTCATATCAGCACGAACGTTATACCATTGTTTAGGCATTTCGTTTTCTTCAAGATATATTTTGTAAGGTATTTTTTCATTTAACATTATAAGGATTCTCCTTTATTAAAATAGTGTATCCGCTTAAACTCTTCAAATATGTTTACAGAAAAAGTTTAACACGAATATTGATTAATGTCAAGCCAATAAAATACATCGGTATTCGATTTGATGTTATGCACAAATATCCCGATACTTTTTTGTGAAAAATTATATCAGAAAATATGAGAGAAAACAATTCTTGCAACGTCTATATTATGAGAGGGGTTAGCAGGACATATTCATTTAAGTAATTATTATAGAGTTAGATTTTTGTTTCCTTTTGCTATATTGAAAAATATCAGCTATAATCCTGCTGGCTTTAGACAGTGGGCTGAGGTTGATTAGAAACTACCATGTACATTTGTAATTTCAGTCGTGGGAGGTTTAGATACTTAAAAGTATTTGTATAAAATGATAAATTATTATAAATACTTTTTGTTAAAATTTTCATGTAATATGTCCTGCTATATTTTAATATATTATTTTACTTATTAATTTAAAATTTACACTTTTTTGAAAACTTTTTTCTCCAAAAGGTTGCATTATTTGAAAAAGTATGATATAATAATTTACGTTGGATGTACAAGTGATACATCAGACTGCGAGAAGATATGCGTTGAAACAGAAGGTTGCTGGCGGTATGTCAGGTAATTTCTGCGGAGTATGTCCGATTTTAAACCGGGCGATTGGGATATTGAACACTGTTGGTGCTTTTTGATTAATTACTCATATTGTGAATAATTATAGTACTTTGTGTCTGAATACCTGATTGCCGGAAAACATCATCTTTGTTTTTCGGTTTTTTTGTCAGGAAATGCGTGAAACACACGGTTGCGTGTGCAGTCCCAGGAGAAAGTTATTTCTCCGCCCCCATAAATTTGTTCGAGGAGGCGAAAAAAATGGCAGTCAATGAAAAAATCAGATTCAAGATTAAAGGCTATGACCATGCTACTGTTGATATCGCAGCAGCTAAAATTGTAGAAGCAGCTAAGAGAAGTGGTGCAAGAGTTTCAGGACCTATACCGCTCCCTACTGATAAGGAAGTTGTTACTATTCTTCGTGCTGTTCATAAATATAAGGATAGCAGAGAACAGTTTGAAATGAGAACTCATAAGAGACTCGTAGACGTTATCCGTCCTACTGAAAAAACAACTGCTGCTCTTGATAAGCTTGAAATCCCAGCAGGCGTAGACGTTGTTATGGAAGTTAAGTAATCTTCTGTTACGCTGAAAAAAGTTTTGCCGTTTTCTTAAAAACGGAATGGTGGTAGTCCACTGGTCAAGTTGATTTATTCAACCAATAACCTTCAGGAGGTATTTGAAATGCAGAAAGGCATTATCGGTAAGAAAATCGGTATGACACAGATTTTCGATGAAACAGGAAAAGTTGTTCCTGTAACTGTTGTTGAAGCCGGACCTTGTGTTGTTGTTCAGAAGAAAACCGTTGAAAATGACGGATATTCAGCACTTCAGCTTGGTTATGGCGATGTTAAGGCTCAGAGAGTTAACAAGCCTATGAAAGGTCATTTCGATAAGGCAGATGTTGCTTGCAAAAAGAATCTTAAGGAATTCAGATTCGATGATTGCGACTCTCTTAATGTAGGCGATATCGTTAAGGCTGATACTTTTACAGCTGGTGAAGCTGTTGATGTTGTGGGCATCAGCAAGGGTAAAGGTTTTGCAGGTGCTATCAAGCGTCACAACCAGCATTCTCTTAAAGATACTCACGGTACTGGTCCTGTTCACAGACAGGCTGGTTCAATGGGTGCTTGTTCTTCACCTTCAAGAATTTACAAGGGTAAGGGCATGGCAGGTCATATGGGTTCAGAACAGGTTACTGTACAGAACCTCGAAATCGTTAAAATAGACGCAGAAAACAATCTTATCGCTATCAAGGGTGCTATCCCAGGCCCTAAGGGCGGTATTGTCTATATCGTAGACAGCGTTAAGGCTTAAGGAAGGAGGAAACAGATATGTCAACAATTTCAGTATTTGATATGACAGGTAAGCAGGTTTCCGAAACAGAGCTTAACGACAATGTTTTCGGAATTACTCCAAACGAGGCTGTTATGCACGCTATGGTCGTTAACTACCTCGCAAATCAAAGACAAGGCACTCAGTCTACTCTTACAAGAACAGAAGTAAGCGGTGGCGGCAGAAAGCCTTGGAGACAAAAAGGTACAGGTCATGCAAGACAGGGTTCAACAAGAGCTCCTCAGTGGACTCATGGTGGCGTTGCTCTCGGACCAAAGCCAAGAGATTACAGCTATACTCTTAATAAAAAGGTAAAGAGACTTGCAATGAAGTCCGCTCTTTCTACTAAGGTTATTGATAATAATCTCATCGTTCTTGACGCTCTCACACTTGATAGCTACAAGACAAAGAACATTGTTGAAATGCTTAAGGCACTTGGCGTTGAGGGTAAGGCTCTTATCGTTACTGCTGAAGCTGATGCAAAGATTATCAAGAGTGCTGCTAACATTCCAGGCATAAAGACAGCCGCTGTTAACACTCTTAATGTATATGACATTCTTAACTATGATAAGTTTATCGTCGTAAAGAATGCAGTAGGAAAAATTGAGGAGGTATACGCATAATGAATACACCGCAGGATATCATTCTCAAGCCCGTTATTACTGAAAGAAGTATGGATAACCTTCAGTTAGGCAAGTACACTTTTAAGGTTGCTAAGGACGCTAACAAGTCTGAAATTAAAAAGGCTGTTGAAACACTTTTTGGAGTTCAGGTTGCTAAGGTTACTACTATTAACGTGAAGGGCAAGCTTAAGAGAGTAGGCAGATTTGAAGGCATGACTCCTTCATGGAAGAAAGCTATCGTTACTCTCACAGAAAATTCAAAGGCTATTGAGTTCTTTGAAGGCATGGTTTGATAAAAACCAAAGTATGGGAGTAATGCTCCCGCAAAAAACGCATTTTTTAAGGAGTGAAATAAATGGCTATTAAAAGCTACAAGCCTACGACACCGTCAAGACGTCAGATGACTGTTACTGACTATTCGGTTTTGTCAAAGGTTGAGCCGGAGAAAAGCCTTCTCGAACCAATGAAGAAAAAGTCGGGAAGAAACAGCTACGGCAGAATTACAGTTCGCCACAGAGGCGGCGGTAACAGAAGAAAATACCGTGTTATAGATTTCAAACGTGATAAGGATAATGTAGTTGCTACTGTTCTTACACTCGAATATGACCCAAACAGAAGTGCATTTATCGCTCTCGTTCAGTATGAGGACGGCGAAAAGAGATACATTCTTGCACCTAATGGTCTTAAGGTCGGCGATAAAATTGAATCTGGTTCTGAAGCAGATATCAAACCAGGTAATGCTCTTAAACTCGCTGATATCCCAGTTGGTACATTTATCCATGCTATCGAGCTTTATCCTGGCAAGGGTGCTCAGCTCGTAAGAAGTGCTGGTAATCAGGCTCAGCTTATGGGTAAAGAAGAAACTTACGCTCTCGTAAGACTTCCTTCCGGCGAAATGAGAAAAGTTCCGATTAACTGTAAGGCAGCTATCGGTCAAGTTTCAAACATTGACCATGAAAACGTAAACTACGGTAAAGCTGGTAGAGTACGTAACATGGGTTGGAGACCTACTGTTCGTGGTTCTGTAATGAACCCTTGCGATCACCCACACGGTGGTGGTGAAGGTAAGTCACCTGTTGGACGTCCAGGCCCTGTGACACCTTGGGGTAAACCAGCTCTTGGTTATAAGACCCGTAAGGCTCATCACAGAACTGATAAGTTCATCGTAAAACGTCGCAACGGCAAATAATCTGAAAGGAGGAACTGATTAATGAGTAGAAGCATTAAAAAAGGCCCTTATGTGCAGGACGTTCTTCTGAAGAGGGTTGTTGCTATGAACGAAGCAGGAGAAAAGAAGGTTCTTAAAACATGGAGCCGTTCTTCAACAATATTCCCTGATTTCGTAGGTCATACATTCGCTGTTCATGATGGTCGTAAACACGTTCCGGTTTATGTAACAGAAGATATGGTAGGTCATAAGCTCGGAGAGTTCGCACCTACAAGAACCTACAAGGGTCATGCTGGTTCAAAAACATCTAACAACGGTAAGAAATAAGCGGAAGGAGGAGTTCAGATGGAAGCAAGAGCTTATTTAAGAAATGCTCGCATATCACCCAGAAAAGTACAGATTGTTCTGGATCTTATCAGAAACAAGCCTGTTGATGTTGCTTTAGCTACTTTGGATTTGACTCCGAAGGCTGCAAGTCCTATCGTTGCAAAGCTTGTAAAGTCCGCTCAGGCAAATGCTGAAAATAATTTCAGTATGGATAAGGATAATCTTGTGATTTCCGAGTGCTTTGTTACACCCGGCCCTATCATGAAGAGAATTATGCCAAGAGCTCAGGGCAGAGCATACAGAATTTTAAAGAGAACATCACACATCACAGTTGTTCTTAAAGAAAAAGAATAATCCCAAGGAGGTCTGATTAATGGGACAGAAGGTTAATCCACACGGTCTTCGTGTCGGCGTTATTAAAGATTGGGATTCTCGCTGGTATGCCAATAAGGCAGAGTTCGGTTGCAACCTCGTTGAGGATTACAACGTTCGTAACTTCATTAAGAAGAATTTATATGCTGCTGGTGTTCCAAGAATTGAAATCGAGCGTTTCGCTGACAAGGTAAGAATCCACATTCACTGTGCAAAGCCTGGTATCGTTATCGGTAGAGGCGGTGCAGAAATTGAAAAACTTAGAACAAAGCTTGAAAAGATGATGAATAAACAGGTATTTATTAACATCATCGAAGTAAAACAGCCTGATATAGATGCTCAGCTCGTTGCTGAAAAAATTGCTCTCGACCTTGAGAACAGAGTTTCTTTCAGACGTGCTATGAAACAGTCTATTGGCAGAACAATGCGTCTTGGTGCTAAGGGTATCAAGGTTAAGGTTTCCGGCAGACTTGCTGGTGCTGAAATCGCAAGAAGCGAAAGCTATCATGAAGGTACTATTCCGCTCCAGACAATCCGTGCAGATATCGATTACGGTTTTGCAGAAGCTGATACAACTTATGGTAAAATTGGCGTAAAGGTATGGATTTACAAGGGCGAAGTTCTTAAGGGCGATGCTGCTAAGGCTGCTGAAAAGAGAGAAAAGGTTGAAAGAAAAAATGATTCCAGAAACAATGACCGTCGTCGCCGTGATGACAGACGTGACAGTAACAGACGTGGTGGAAGAAATTTCAACCGTGATTCAAAAAGAGAAGGAGGTAACCAGTAATGCTTCTTCCAAAAAGAGTTAAGTACCGCAGAGTCCACAGAGGACGCTTAAAGGGTAAGGCTTATAGAGGTAACAAGGTAACTTATGGTGATTATGGTCTTCAGGCTCTTGAACCTGCTTGGATTACTTCCAATCAGATTGAATCTGCCCGTATCGCTATGACTCGTTACATCAAGAGAGGCGGTCAGGTTTGGATTAAGATTTTCCCTGACAAGCCAATTACTGAAAAACCAGCTGAAACTCGAATGGGTTCAGGTAAAGGTTCACCGGAATACTGGGTAGCAGTTGTTAAACCAGGCAGAGTTCTTTTTGAAATCAACGGAGTTCCGGAAGAAACCGCAAGAGAAGCTATGCGTCTTGCTATGCACAAGCTTCCAATCAAGTGCAAGTTCGTTACTAAAGCAGAGCAGGAGGTGGAGCAGTAATGAAAGCATCAGAAATCAGAGAAATGTCTGTTGATGAGCTGAATGAAAAACTTACAAGTTTGAAGGAAGAGCTTTTTGCGCTCCGCTTTCAGCTTGCTATCAATCAGCTTGACAATACAGCTCGTTTGAAGGCTGTTAAAAAGGATATTGCACGTGTTAAGACACAGCTTAATGCAGTGCAGTAAGAAAGGGAGGATTTAGCTAATGTCTACTGAGAGAAACCTTAGAAAAACAAGAGTAGGTAAGGTTGTAAGCGATAAGATGGATAAAACTGTCGTAGTTGCTATCGTTGATAACGTTAAACACCCGCTTTATAAGAAAATCATCAAGCGTACCGTTAAGCTCAAGGCTCATGACGAAAACAATGAGTGCAGAATCGGCGACCGTGTTGAAGTTATGGAAACACGTCCGCTTTCTAAAGACAAGAGATGGCGTGTTACAACCATCATTGAAAAGGCTAAGTAATTTTTATATAAGCTTTTAAGCTTGAAAGGAGGAACTCGCTGTGATACAGATGCAGACTTATCTTAAAGTCGCTGATAACACTGGAGCTAAGGAGCTTATGTGTATCAGAGTTCTGGGTGGTACTCGTCGCAGATATGCAAATATCGGTGATGTAGTAGTTGCTTCCGTTAAGAAGGCAACACCTGGAGGCGTTGTAAAGAAGGGCGATGTTGTAAAGGCAGTTATCGTTCGTTCAGCAAAGGGTCTCAGAAGAGAAGACGGTACTTATATCCGTTTCGATGAGAACGCTGCTGTTATTATCAAGGAAGACAAGAACCCGAAAGGCACTCGTATCTTTGGACCAGTTGCCAAAGAATTACGTGAAAAGGAATATACAAAAATCCTCAGCCTTGCTCCGGAAGTTCTTTAATGGAGGTGTCATTCGATTATGAGCAAAGTACACGTTAAAACCGGTGACACTGTTATCCTTCTCACCGGTAAGTACGAGGATAAGTTCAACAGCAAGGGCGACAGAAAGACTGGTAAAGTTCTTGAAGTAAGCCCGAAAGAAGGCAAGGTAATCGTTGAGGGTATCAACATGATTACTAAGCATGTTAAGCCTACAAGAATGGGCGAAAAGGGTGGAATCGTAAAAACAGAAGCACCTGTTTACGCTTCAAAGGTTCAGCTCGTATGCCCTTCATGCGGTAAGCCAACAAGAGTTGGTCACGTTATCGAGGACGGCAAGAAACTCCGTGCTTGCAAAAAGTGCGGTAAGTCTTTTGAATAATATAAAGGAGAAACGACAATGGCAAGATTAAAAGATTATTACGTTAGCGACGTTGCTCCTGCACTTATGAAGAAATTCGGATACAAGAGCGTTATGCAGATTCCGAAGCTCGAAAAGGTTGTTATTAATGTCGGTGCTGGTGAAGCAAGAGATAATGCTAAGGTTATCGATGCTATTATGACAGACCTTGCTACAATTACAGGTCAGAAGCCTGTAGTGTGCAGAGCAAAAAAATCTGTAGCTAACTTCAAACTCCGTGAAGGAATGCCTATCGGTGTTAAGGTTACTCTTAGAAGTGAAAAAATGTACGAATTCGTTGACAAGCTCTTTAATGTAGCTTTCCCACGTGTTCGTGACTTCAGAGGTATCAATGGAAATTCTTTCGATGGTAAGGGCAATTACTCAACAGGTATTAAAGAACAGCTTATCTTCCCTGAAATCGAATACGATAAAATCGATAAGGTAAGAGGTATGGATATTAACTTCATCACAACAGCTAATACTGATGAGGAAGCTAAAGAGCTGCTTACACTTCTGGGCGCTCCATTCATCAAGTAATCAGGGAGGTTTTGAAATGGCTAAGAAGGCAATGATTAATAAGCAGCAGAGAACTCCCAAGTATTCCACAAGAGCATACAACAGATGCAAGATTTGTGGCAGACCACACGCATATCTCAGAAAGTTCGGCATCTGCCGTATCTGTTTCAGAGAACTTGCTCACGACGGTCAGATACCGGGTGTTAAAAAGGCAAGCTGGTAAAATACAAGAAGGAGGTCATTCGGCATGCAAATCACTGATACAATAGCAGATCTTTTAACAAGAATTCGTAATGCGAATACTGCAAAGCACGCCACAGTTGACGTTCCCGCTTCAAGAGTAAAGAAGGATATCACACAGATTCTCGTTGATGAAGGCTATGTGAAAGACTTCAAACTCATTGAGGACGGTAAGCAGGGTGTTATCAGAATCACGCTCAAATACGGCGACAACAAGTCACCGGTTATAACAGGACTCAGAAGAGTTTCAAAGCCTGGTTTGCGTATCTACTCAAGCTGTGCAGATATGCCTAAGGTAAGAAAAGGTCTGGGTATCGCAATCGTTTCAACTTCAAAGGGAATTGTTACTGACAAAAAGGCAAGAGAACTTAATGTCGGCGGCGAAGTTCTCGCATACATCTGGTAAGGAGGAACTTATATGTCAAGAATCGGCAGAATGCCTATTACAGTTCCAGCAGGTGTAGAGGTTAAAAACGATAACAACCTTATCACTGTAAAGGGACCTAAGGGCGAACTTACAAAACAGTTCAATACTGAACTCGGCATTGAAGTTGCTGAAGGTACTATAACTGTTACAAGACCAAATGATGATAAAAAATATCGTTCACTTCATGGTCTTACAAGAACTCTCATCGCTAATATGATTGAAGGCGTAACAAACGGTTTTTCCAAGACTCTCGAAATCGAAGGCGTTGGTTACCGTGTAGCTAAGCAGGGAACAAAAATCAATCTCAACCTCGGATTTTCACATCCGGTTGTTTTTGAAGAAACAGATTCCATTAAGCTCGATGTTCCACAGCCTAATAAAATCATTGTTAGTGGTATCGATAAACAGGCTGTAGGTCAGTTTGCAGCTGAAATACGTGAAATGCGTCCACCTGAGCCATATAAGGGCAAGGGTATCAGATACGCCGGCGAACGTATCATCCGCAAGGAAGGTAAGTCCGGTAAGGGCAAGAAGTAATTAAAAGGAGCAAATTGCTATGATAAAAAAATTCGACAGCAATAAGGCAAGATTAAAAAGACATCGCAGAGTACGTGCAAAAATCTCTGGTACTGCTGAGCGTCCTCGTCTTAATGTGTTCCGTTCATCAAAGCACATCTATGCTCAGCTTATTGATGATGTGAACGGCATTACTCTTGCTTCTGCATCAAGCATGGACAAGGGCTTCGAAGGCAATGGCGGTAATATTGAAGGTGCTCGTAAAGTTGGCGAAATGATTGCAAAAAATGCTGCTGACAAGGGCATTACAGAAGTTGTTTTCGACAGAGGCGGATACCTTTATCACGGACGTGTTAAGGAACTCGCTGACGGTGCTCGTGAAAACGGATTAAAGTTCTAAGAGGGAGGTAAAACAATGGCAAATATTGAAACACAGGCTCCTGAATTCGTTGAAAAGGTTGTTGCTATCAACCGTGTATCAAAGACTGTTAAGGGCGGTCGTATCATGAAATTCTCTGCACTCGTTGTAGTTGGTGATGGTAATGGTACAGTAGGTTTCGGTCTTGGTAAATCTGGAGAAGTTCCAGACGCTATCCGTAAGGGTATTGAAGATGCTAAGAAGAACCTTGTTAAGATTCCGCTTAAGGGAACTACAATTCCTCACGAAATCGTTGGTGCATTCGGTGCAGGCAGAGTTCTTATGAAGCCCGCAGCACCTGGTACTGGTGTTATCGCAGGTGGCCCTGTACGTGCCGTAATTGAAGTTGCAGGCATCAAGGATATCAGAACAAAGTCACTTCGTTCTAATAACCCTTGCAACGTAGTAAGAGCTACTATTAATGGTCTTACATCTTGTGCTTCTGCTAAGGAAGTTGCTGCAAAGAGAGGCAAGACTGTTAAGGAAATTTTAGGCTAAGGAGGCAGTAACTATGGCAAAGGAAATTAAGCTCATCAAGAGCCTTATCGGCAGAAAGAAAGACCAGATTGCTACTGCTGAGTCTCTCGGTCTCAGAAAAATCGGCGATGTAACAACTCAGCCTGATAACGCTCAGACCGCAGGCAAAATTAATAAGATTTCACACCTCATTGAGGTTACAGAAGCGTAAAAACAAGGAGGTGCAAAAAGCATGAAAATACACGAATTAACTCCTGCTCCTGATTCCAACAAGGCTGTTAAGCGTATAGGCAGAGGCCATGGTTCAGGTAACGGAAAAACAGCAGGTAAGGGCCATAAGGGTCAGAATGCACGTTCTGGCGGCGGTGTAAGAATTGGATTTGAAGGTGGACAGATGCCTCTCGCAAGACGTATTCCTAAGAGAGGATTCAATAACATCTTTGCTACAAAGTATGCTATTGTTAATGTTTCAGACCTTAATAAGTTTAAGGACGACACAGTTGTTGATACAGAACTTCTCGTTGCTTCAGGACTTGTAAAGAAAGTCAATGACGGCGTAAAGATTCTTGGCAACGGCGAACTTACTGCAAAATTAACTGTAAAGGCTGCTAAATTCTCACAGAGCGCTATCGAAAAAATCGAAAAGGCTGGCGGGAAGGCAGAGGTGATGTAATTGTGTTTCAGACCCTGAAAAAGGCTTGGGGAGTTTTGGAAATCCGTAAAAAACTCCTTTACACATTACTCATGATTATAATATTCAGATTTGGAAGTTCTGTTACAGTGCCATTCCTTAATCAGGAAGTTGTAAGTTCCTGGGTTAAGCTTAATACAGAAGGTACTGGTAACTTCCTTGAATATCTGAATACAATGACAGGTGGGGGACTTTCAAAGGCAACTATATTCTCACTGTCAATTACCCCGTTTATTAATGCATCAATCATAATGCAATTGCTGACATATGCATTGCCTCCTCTAGAACGTCTGCGTGATGAGGGTGAGGAAGGACGTAAGAAAATTGAAAAAATTACTTCAATTGTGTCTATGGCACTTGCGGTATTTATGTCGTTTGCTTACTATATAACACTGAAACGTATGAGCGTTGATGGTGCATATGCTGTTAAATATACTGAAGGCTGGCAGATGTATTTTTCCGCCGCAGTAATAATTGCATGTTTTGTTGCTGGTTCTTTATTGGTAGTCTGGATGGGTAACCGCATAAGCGAAAAAGGTATAGGAAATGGTATTTCAATTATCCTTTTTGCTGGTATTGCTGCAAGATTCCCAACCGATGCAGGTCTCCTTATCAGACTTACAAAACAGGAACCAAGCAAGTATTTATTCATTTCACTTGCATATCTTGTATTTATTGTCTTTGAAATAGGTTTCGTTGTATTTATGAATGAGGCTGAAAGAAGAATTCCAATACAGTATGCTAAGCGTGTTGTGGGCAGAAAACAATATGGTGGTCAGAAAACACATATTCCGATAAAGGTTTGTATGAGTGGTGTTATGCCAATCATCTTTGCAATGTCATTTATGTCACTTCCGGCTACAATACAGCTTTTCAAGCCTGTAACAAAAACAAGCGGTTTTTATTATCACTTCTGTAATTTTTTCAGTACAAGAAGTGTATCTTATGCAATAATCTATTTCTTGCTTATTATTGCATTTAACTATTTCTATGTATCAATTCAGTATAATCCTATCGAAATGGCTAATAACCTCAGACAAAGCAACGGCGGTATTCCTGGTATCAGACCTGGTAAACCTACTGCCGATTACATTCAGAAAGTTCTCTCAAAGATTACACTTGTTGGTGCATTTTTCTTAGGAATTATTGCTGTAATTCCAATATTCATATCCATTGCTGATTCACAGCTTGCATCGCTTTCAATGGGCGGAACTACAATTCTTATCGCTGTAAGCGTTGCACTTGAAACAACACGTACACTTGAATCCAATATGATGATGAGACATCATAAGGGATTTTTAAAGTAAGGAGGAGCTGAACTTATGAATCTTATCTTTTTAGGTGCACCTGGTGCAGGTAAAGGTACTCAGGCAGAAGTTGTTTCCGATGCTCTGAATATACCACAGATTTCAACAGGCAATATTCTCCGTGAGGCTGCTAAGAATGGCACAGAATACGGTCTTAAGGCAAAGGCTGCTATGGACGCCGGAGCTCTCGTTTCTGACGACATTGTAATTGGTATCCTTAAAGAAAGAATTGCTGAGGACGACTGTAAGAACGGCTTTATCCTTGATGGTTTTCCAAGAACAGTTCCACAGGCAGAGGCTCTTGATGCTATGGGAATTAAGATTGATAAAGTAATTGAAATCCATGTTCCGGACGAAACAATCAAACAGAGAGTTTCAGGCAGAAGAGTTTGTCAGGGCTGCGGTGCGTCATATCATATCGAATACAAACCTTCAAAGGTTGATGGAGTTTGTGATAAGTGCGGTGATAAAACTATCGTTCGTAAAGATGACCAGCCGGAAGTTGTTCTGGACAGACTTGCAACATATCATGAAAAAACTGCTCCACTCAAGGATTACTATGAGAAGCAGGGCAAACTTCAGACTGTTATCGGACAGGAAGAAGTTGCAGATACTTCAAAATTGACTCTTGCAGCAGTAGGAGTTGACTGATGAGTATAACCATTAAGTCAAAATCTGAATTAGCTATAATGCGTGAAGCCGGAAAGATTACCGGCGGCGCATTACGCTATGCAGGTGAAAAATTAAAACCGGGTATGTCTACGCTTGACGTTGATAAACTGATTGGTAGTTATTTCGCAAAGCATGGCTGTAAATCCTGTTTCAAGGGTTTGTACGGATTTCCGGCAAACGCCTGCATTTCGGTTAACGATGAGGTAATTCACGGTATACCGAAAGCAAATCGCAGACTGGAAGAAGGCGACATAGTAAGCATTGATACCGGAGCAGCTTACAAAGGTTTCAATGGTGACAGTTGCTGGACTTTCCCCGTCGGCAAAATTTCTGATGAAGCAAAGGCATTGCTTGAGGTTACGGAGCAGGCACTCTATGAGGGAATTGCTCAAGCTCAGGTTGGCGCAAGAGTCGGAGATATTTCTCATGCTGTGGAAGTCTATTGTGCTTCACGAGGCTACGGAATCGTAAGAAATTACTGCGGCCACGGTATCGGCAAGGAGGTTCATGAATCCCCTGAAATTCCGAACTGGGGACGTGCTGGTCATGGTCCGAGACTCGTTGCTGGAATGACTATATGCATCGAACCAATGATTAACGTTAAGGGCGATGATGTAAAAGTTATGAAAGACGGTTGGACTGTAAAAACTATAAGCGGTTCATTATCGGCTCACTTTGAACACGCTATCGCAATAACTCCTGACGGTCCCGTCATTCTGACAGCACCCTGACGGAGGGAAACCATTGTGAAGTTAAGCAAAGGCTCAGTTGTAAGGGCTACCGCCGGAAAAGACAACGGTAAATTATTTGCTGTGACCGATATTCAGGACGGATATTGCTTTATTGCAAACGGTAAAAGCCGCAAGCTTGCCTCGCACAAGAGGAAAAATGTAAAGCATATATGCCCAATTAACAGAATGATAAATATAAACGATAATATAACTGATAAAAAACTCAGAACTCTGCTTGGTCAACTCGCAGAAGAAGAGTAAAGGAGGTTATGAGGTGTCAAAGGAAGACGTAATTGAGGTTGAGGGCGTTGTAACAGATGCTCTGCCAAACGCAATGTTTAAGGTTCAGCTTGAAAACGGTCATGAGGTACTTGCTCATGTTTCCGGTAAGCTCAGAATGAATTATATCAGAATCGTGCCAGGTGATAAAGTGAAACTTGAAATGTCACCATACGACTTGTCAAAAGGTCGCATTACCTGGCGTGTAAAGTAATAAAGGATTTTTATTTAAGTCCGCTATCCGCTAAAGGAGGTATTTTCAATGAAAGTCAGACCTTCAGTAAAACCTATTTGCGAAAAGTGCAAGGTTATTAAACGAAAAGGCAGAATTATGGTAATCTGCGAAAACCCTAAGCATAAGCAGCGTCAGGGTTAATCCCTAAACGCATTATTTGGAGGTGCAAATAAATTTATGGCAAGAATAGCTGGTGTTGACCTTCCTAAAAATAAGAGAATCGAAATCGGTTTAACTTATATCTACGGAATCGGTCGTCAGACTGCAACAGATATACTCAGCAACACAGGTGTTAACCCTGATGTTAGAGTTAAAGACCTCGCTGAAGAAGATGTTGCTAAGCTTCGTGACTATATTGATGCTAATTATACCGTTGAGGGTGACCTCAGACGTGAAGTTGCTCTCAATATTAAGAGACTCGTTGAAATTGGCTGTTACAGAGGCGTTCGTCACAGAAAGGGTCTGCCTGTAAGAGGTCAGAGAACTAAGACTAACGCAAGAACTCGTAAGGGTCCTGTAAAGACAATCGCTAACAAGAAAAAGTAAGGAGGTTATGAGCTTTGGCACAGCAGAAGGGTAAAAAAGTTTCTACAATCAGAAGACGTAGAGAACGTAAGAACATCGAAAGCGGCGCAGTTCATATTCAGTCCACTTTCAATAACACAATCGTAACTATCACCGATACAGCTGGTAATGCTATTTCTTGGGCAAGTGCTGGTGAACTCGGTTTCAGAGGTTCTAAGAAGTCTACACCATTCGCTGCTCAGACAGCTGCTGAAACAGCTGCAAAGGCTGCTATGGAACATGGTCTTAAAAACGTAGAAGTTTACGTTAAAGGACCTGGTGCAGGACGTGAGGCTGCTATCAGAGCGCTTCAGACAGTTGGTCTTGAAGTAAAGATGATTAAAGACGTTACTCCAATTCCACACAACGGATGTCGTCCTCCAAAGAGAAGACGTGTCTAATTTTACAGGAGGTGTTAAAAAATGGCAGTACAGAAAGAACCTATTCTTAAAAGATGCAGATATTTGGGCATTAGTCCAGCAGTAATGGGCGTTTCTAAAAAGGAATCAATCCGTTTTAAGAATGCTAACAACAGAAAGAAGATTTCTGAATACGGTCTTCAGCTCAAGGAAAAGCAGAAGCTTAAGTTCATTTATGGAGTACTTGAAAAGCAGTTTGAACACTACTTTGAAATTGCTTCAAAGATGGAAGGCAAAACTGGTGATAACCTCATTACTTGCCTTGAATCAAGACTTGACAGCGTTGTGTTCAGAATGGGACTTGCTCTTACAAGACGTGAAGCAAGACAGCTTGTTGTTCACAGTCACTATACAGTAAACGGCAAGAAGGTAAACATTCCTTCATACAGAGTAAAGGTTGGCGATGTTATCGCTCTCCGTGAAAAGGACAGAACTTCTGAAAAGTTTAAGACAACAGTAGAGGAAACTAAGGATAGACTTGTTCCAATCTGGCTTGATGCTAAGAAAGATGATTTCTCAGCAACTGTAAACCGTCTTCCTTCAGCAGAGGATATTGACTACGAGGTTGCTACACACCTCATCGTCGAGTTGTACTCCAAGTAATTTCATATTGCTTGATTTATTACAACTCGTAATTAACAGTTATTGCGAAATAGGAGGGTTTTTATGCTGGAGAAAATCAATAAGCCTGATATAGAAATTGTTGAGCTTAAAAGTGACGGCAAATACGGCAAATTCGTTTTAGCACCGCTGGAGCGTGGATACGGTATAACACTTGGAAACAGCCTCAGACGTGTGCTGCTCTCCTCACTTCCGGGTGTGGCTGTAACTTCTGTAAAGCTTTCGGGCAAGAACGGTACGGTTCACCATGAAATGTCAACTATTCCGGGCGTTAAGGAAGACGTTACGGAAATAATCCTCAGTATCAAGGGACTTACAGCTAAACTTCACGGTGAAGGCCCTAAAACAGTATACATTGAAGCAGAGGGCGAATGCGAAATTACAGCCAGTGATATAAAGGCTGATTCAGAGGTTGATATTCTTGACCCTGGTATGCATATCGCTACTCTTGGAAAAGATGCTAAACTTTATATGGAAATTACTATTGACAGGGGCAGAGGATATGTTTCTGCTGAACGTAATAAGAAACAAATCAGTATGCCTGTTGATGTAATTGCTGTGGATAGTATCTATACCCCTGTTCTTAAAGTTAATTATACCGTTGAGGATACTCGACTCGGTCAGGTTACTGACTACGATAAACTCACTATGGAAGTCTGGACAGATGGCACTATTTCCGCTAAGGAAGCATTGTCACAGGCTGCAAATCTCCTCAATGAGCATCTTAAACTGTTCGTTGACCTTTCTGAAGAGGCAGGAATCACTGAGGTTCTTGTTACACCTGATGAAAAGGGTAGAGAAAAAGTTCTTGAAATGACTATTGAGGACCTTGATTTGTCGGTTCGTTCATTCAACTGTCTGAAACGTGCCGGAATAAATACCGTAGATGACTTGATTAACAAGTCTGAGGAAGAAATGATGAAGGTTAGAAACCTTGGAAAGAAATCTTTTGATGAGGTTAAGGAAAAGCTCCAGTCACTTGGCTTTGACCTTTCTTCAGAAGAAGAATAAACCCATAAAATGTGCGTTTATGCACTGTATGAAAAGGAGTGAATTACATGCCGGGTACAAGAAAGCTGGGCAGAACATCTGACCATAGAAAAGCAATGCTCAGAGGCATGGTAACTTTCCTTCTTGAAAACGGTCAGATTGAAACAACCGTTACAAGAGCTAAGGAAGTTCGTGCTGTAGCAGAAAAGATGATTACTATCGGTAAAAATAATGATCTGCACTCCAAGCGTCAGGTATTCGCATACGTAACAAAGGAATCCGTTGCAAAGAAGCTTTTCGATGAGATTTCCCCTAAGTATGCAGACAAAAACGGC
Organism: uncultured Alistipes sp.; assembly: GCA_964616595.1. GTDB lineage: Bacteria > Bacillota > Clostridia > Oscillospirales > Ruminococcaceae > Ruminococcus. The sequence continues at coordinate 6,091 of CAZTUV010000005.1, read as the reverse complement.
GGTTATACACAGATTGTAAAAATCGGACCTCGTCGTGGTGACGCTGCTGAAATGGCTATTATCAAGCTCGTTTAATTGGCAGATATAATAAAGCCGTTCTCCATATCGGAGAGCGGTTTTTTTATTGTTAATATCTCCTTTTTGTGAAATTAAAGTCAAGTTCCCATATATAAACAATGGATTATTTGTATCATTAGCTTTAATAAAATCTTCTAAACGATTATATCCCATTTCTGACGGCAAATGATTATCAGCACTAACCTTTTTTCCGTTTTTATTTATATACGAATATGCCATTATAGTATCTCCTTATATAATTAAAAATAAGCATTTCTTAAATTTAATAGTATAAATTTAAGAAATGCTTTTATTAAATTAAATATTTATTATATATTAATACATACCGCCTGCTGGCATTGCTGGAGCTGGTGGAACGTCTTCCTTGATATCTGCAACGAGACTTTCAGTTGTAAGAACCATTGATGCAACAGATGCAGCATTCTGCAAAGCACTTCTTGTAACCTTAGTCGGGTCAACGATACCTGCTGGAATCATATCGCAATAAGTTTCATTATAAGCGTCGAAACCATAGCCAACCTTGCGTGAACGTCTGATTTTGTCAACGATTACACTGCCTTCAAGACCAGCGTTTTCAGCAATCTGACGTACAGGAGCTTCAAGAGCCTTGAGAATAATTTTAGCACCAGTCTTTTCATCTCCGTCGAGTGATGAAAGCATCTTTTCAACAGCCGGAATAGCGTTGATATAAGCTGTACCACCGCCTGCAACGATACCTTCTTCAACAGCAGCCTTTGTAGCTGCAAGAGCGTCTTCAATGCGGAGTTTCTTTTCTTTCATTTCTATTTCAGTAGCTGCACCGACCTTGATTACTGCAACACCACCTGCAAGTTTTGCGAGTCTTTCCTGAAGCTTTTCTTTATCAAAGTCAGATGTAGTTGTTTCGATAGCAGAACGAATCTGGTTAACTCTTGACTTTATAGCATCTTTATCGCCAGCACCGTCAACAATGATTGTATTTTCTTTCTGAATTACAATCTGCTTAGCCTGACCAAGCTGACTAATCTGTGTATCAGCGAGTTCAAGACCAAGTTCGGAAGTAATTACTTCGCCACCAGTAAGAATTGCGATATCTTTAAGCATTTCCTTACGTCTGTCACCGAATCCAGGAGCTTTTACAGCTGCTACCTTGAATGTTCCACGGAGGTTATTAAGAATTATTGTTGTAAGAGCTTCACCTTCAACATCTTCAGCAATAATAACAAGCTTTCTTCCCATTTTTACAATCTGTTCAAGGAGTGGAAGGATTTCCTGAATTGAAGAAATTTTCTTATCAGTAATAAGAACAAAAGCATCATCATAAACAGCTTCCATCTTATCTGTATCAGTTACCATATAAGGAGAAATATAGCCTCTATCGAACTGCATACCTTCTACGACTTCACTATAAGTTTCAGCTGTTTTGCTTTCTTCAAGGGTGATAACGCCATCAGCAGTAACTTTTTCCATAGCTTCAGCAATAAGTTTACCAACGGTTTCGTCAGCAGAAGAAACTGTACCTACTCTTGCGATATCGTCACTTCCTGAAACTTCTTTTGAATTATCAGTAATATTCTTTACAGCAGTATCAACAGCTTTAGCGATGCCCTTTTTAAGAACCATTGGATTAGCACCTGCTGCTATATTTTTCATACCTTCACGAACGATTGTCTGTGCAAGGAGAGTAGCAGTTGTTGTACCATCACCAGCAGCATCGTTTGTCTTGGTAGCCACTTCCTTAACGAGTTGAGCCCCCATATTTTCAAAAGCGTCTTCAAGTTCGATATCCTTAGCGATTGTAACGCCATCGTTAGTGATGAGAGGTGCACCGAATTTTTTATCAAGAACCACATTTCTTCCCTTAGGACCCATAGTAATTCTTACAGTATCAGCGAGTTTATCAATACCAGCCTGAAGTGACTTTCTTGCATCTTCGCCGTATTTTATATCTTTAGCCATAATAAATCATTCTCCTTTATGAAATTGCATGAATTATTCTACAATAGCAAGAATATCTTCCATTTTAACAATGATATATTCTTCACCATCAAGTTTTACGTTAGTACCAGCGTATTTTGAAATAAGAACCTTATCGCCTTTGGAAACTTCCATAGTAACGTCAGCAGTACCTGCACCGACTTCAATTACTTCAGCGACCTCTGGTTTCTCTTTAGCAGAACCGGAAAGAATAATACCACTTTGAGTAGTTTCTTCAGCCTCAGTCATTTTAAGGACAACTCTGTCCTGTAATGGTTTAATAGCCATAATATATACCTCCTGTAATTAAAAATCTTAGGTTTAGCACTCTCTTTCTTTGAGTGCTAATTATATTTTACCATGTTTTTACAAGAAATCAAGAGTATTCGCAAAACTTTCACAAAAAACGTCTATATGCACAATTATATAAATGATATGTTGAAAATCATATATAAATTTTCAAGGAAATCCATCAATAAACTGTTTATATAAAAATTTGTTGTAATGACTTGAAATTTCTTTAAAAGTATGGTATAATATCCATTATATTCAAAAGAATGGAGAGTTTATAATTATGAAAAAGAAATTTATAGGTATTGTTACAGGAATCTCATCTTTAATGTGTTCAGCTATGTGTATGGGAATGACAGCTTTTGCAGAAGAAGAAGCAACTGCAACTACGCAAACGACTACTGAATCAGGTTCTGTGTTCTGGACGCTGATTTTTCCGCTTATAATAATGTTTGTACTGTTATACTTTATGGTTATAAGACCACAGAAAAAGCGTGACAATGAACTTAAAGATATGCAGAACAGCCTTGAAATAGGTGACGAAATTGTAACTGGTGGTGGTATTGTCGGAATAGTTGTTGCAACAGGTGATGATACTGTCGTTATTGAAACAGGCGGTGCAAGACATAAACTCAGAATAAAAACATGGGCTATTACAGAAAATGTTACCGCTCAGGAACGTGTAAAGGCTGCTAAGGCTGCAAGTTCCAAGAAAAAAGAATCTGCTCTTGCTTCTGCCGGAGTGGTTGAAGAAGAAACAGAAAAAAAGTCTAAAAAGAAAAAAGAATCTGAAGAATAATAAAAAATACTTCTGCATAGAATGATTATAGCTATTTTCTATGCGGAGGTTATTTTTATGCGTAATCATAAAAGTGTCTGGACAAACAGTACCAAAAGCATAATTTTATCAGTATTAATTGGATTATTATTTATATTTTTTACAGCTTTATTATTGTCTGTTGTTATGTATTATATTCTTGGTGATATGCGTGTGGCAAAAATTTTTTCTATATTTTCGGTCTGTCTGGGAACATATATGAGTACTTATTTATGCGGTAAATTTCGCAGAAAGCATGGTTTAATAGATGGAATTATATCAGCATTACTAATTTATATAGTTATTCTGGTTCTTGGAATAATATTTTTCAGACAGTTTATTGGTATAAAAAAACTCCTCCTTTTAGCCGTTTCAGGTTCAATAGGAGGAGTTGCAGGAGTTAATTCTAAACGTCCTAAAAATTTTACAGAATAGTTTCAATTCATTATTATAAATAGAATACTAATAAAAATTCCAGCAAATGAAACAGTTCCCCAAATCATTGAATGAATCTTCTGAAATTTAATAATATTCTTATAATGTATTGCAGAGTATTTCCATGATAACAAACCAAATAAACTTACAACAACAGGAATCAATATAGCAAGTGTTTTAGGAACATAATTACTAGGCCCTTCTGTATTCCATTGTACTGCAACATTATCTGGTAATAAAGCAAAGGATATTAAATTCAATATAATAATTGCAACAAGAATAAAAATCTGTAATAAAGATTGTTTTTTCATATTTATCTCCACATAATTAATAATCACCAGAAGTATCTTCCATAAGTTTAAATTCTATATTATAGTATGTTACTTTGCCGTTTTTTTCAATGTGGGCACACTTTGCCGGAACGGTATCTCCTGCACAGAATTTACCACTTATATTACTATATAGTTCATCATATGTACTGATTGGAATACCATTTATTTCTGTAATGAAATCTCCGGCTTTAAGTTCTGTATTGGAAATATCACAATCTTCACTTATGGAATCAATATATACTCCTTTAAAATCGTCCGGCAGTTCAAATCCCAACAAACTTTCAATAGAAAAAATCTTGTCAGCTGATGACATATCAATTAATTGTATGCCTATTCTGAAACGTCCACCTATGAATCCATTATCAATAAGTTCTTCAATAACAGGAAGGGCATCATTTATAGTTATTGCGAATCCAAGACCCTCAAAGCTTGAACTTACATATTTTGAAGATGTTATTCCTATTACCTGACCGTACATATTTACCAGAGCACCGCCTGAATTTCCCGGACTGATATCAGCGTTTGTCTGAATACAGTTCATTTCAAAGCCTGTTGAGTCACTGCGAACTTTTCTGTTTATAGCAGAGATTATTCCGTCCGTCACTGTATTTGAAAGACCGGCAGGATTTCCGACTGCTATAACTTGTTCACCGACTATTGCCTCATCAGAATTTCCAAGAATAGCTGGATTAAGATTAGCATTAACCTTTATAACTGCAATATCAGTTTTTGAATCTCTGCCGATTATTGTTGCATTATATACGTTATCGTCTGCTGTATGAATTGAATGGTATCCATTTGAATCAAGGACATGAGCATTAGTTACAATATATCCGTCATCTGAGATTACTATTCCCGAACCAGTACCTGAGAGCTGAGTCCTTGAGGAATCAGAGTAAGTATATATTTCAACTATTGAATCTTTTACAGCAGCAGCAGCACCTTCAATAGTATATTTACCATTTTCATCTATAAAATTATCAATATCATTGGCACTGTCAGGTTTAGTCTGTTGATATAATACGACACTGTGGTTTTGTTTTATTGAATCAATAACATTTTGGCTGTTATATATATCATATGTTATCCCATAGATTGACAGACCTATTGCTAAAAGTATTATGCATACAAAGAGGAAAATAATAAATTTTTCTCCTGTTGTATTTTTTCTTTCATGTATATTTTGAGTACATTGTAAAGAAATCTGTTCAGGTGCATAAGTGTAAATCAAATCGGGATATGATGCATAACATTCATTGGCATCAATTTCTGGTTGAGGTTCATTATTGTAGATATCGTCCATAAATCTCCTTTCTGTATGTTGTCAGGAAAGATTTTGTTTTTGTGGCACTTGTATCAAAAATTCAGTATATTCACCATAAACACTTCTTACAGCGATATTACCATTATTTATATGAAGTATTCTTCTTGATATTGAAAGACCAAGACCTAATCCGGTAGTATCTTTTCCACGGGAGGAATCCGTTTTATAGAATCTGTCAAATACCTGTGGTATTTCAGAATTTTTAAGACCCATGCCAGTATTTTTTATTCCAACAATACACATATCATCTTTTTTTTCAAAGCGGAAAGAAATCTTGCCATTAGTATTTACAAATTTAACGGCGTTTTCCATAATATTATAAATAACTTGTTGTATAAGGTCGGGGTCAACCTCTGCTATAATGTCATCTGCATCGAATTCTTCAACTTCAACGTTTTTTGCTTCAATTTTCTTTTCAAACATAAATGCTGTTTTAAGTACAAGGTCAGTAAGATTAGTATCCTGAAAATTAGGTTTCATTGTACCGGATTCAAATCGACTCATATTAAGCATTGAACTTATCAGAATTTTAAGACGCTGAATTTCATTTGATACAGTTATAAGATATTCGTTCCGTTGATTTTTAGGAATAGTACCATCAAGAATTCCATCTACAAAGCCTCCTATTGTAGTAATTGGAGTTCTTAATTCATGAGAAACATTAGCAATAAAAGTTTTGCTTGTTTCTTCACTTGTTTCTGCATCGAGAGCGATAGCATTTATGTATTTAATTGCTTCATCTGAAAGTACTGAGTCATCGTTTGGAATTTTTTCAGTAAAATCACCTTGTGAATATTTTTTTAGTATTCTTATTACTTCATTGGTATTCTGAGTATATTTATTTGTTTTATTTTTAAT
>CAZTUV010000004.1:0-24700 GCA_964616595.1 uncultured Alistipes sp. | reverse complement strand
CTCTTCAAGCTGAGCATTGCGTTTTTGAAGTTCCTGTATTTGTTTGGCGGTAAGTATGGTGTTATCATCAATTTTTACCTCGGAATATTTTTTTATCCAATTGGCTAATGCACTATGGGATACTCCATATTCTTTGTGAATTTGAGAATATGTTTTTCCTGACTGATACAAATTCACTATTGTCTGCTTAAATTCCTCTGTGTATTTTGGGGTAATTTTTCCTGACATTTTTTATTCCTCCTACTTGTCTTTTTTTATTCTTATTATATTATACTTGTCCACTTTTTTAGTATACATCCACTTTTTGGTTTGATGCATTTCCGGATCACGTTTCTTTTCTGCATTTTTGGTCGAGCTCGGTACAGAAATAATTGTTGCATCTACGATTGTACCACCGTGCATGATATGCCCGGTTGCTTCCATAATGCGATTGATCGCCTAAAAAAATTCCTCGCCCAGACGGTTTTCTTCAAGTAAATGACGGAATTTCAAAAGCGTTGTTGCATCCGGAACTTGTTCCTCCATGAAGTCAATATTCATGAATTTACGGAAGGCATAGCTGTCGTAGATCGCATCCTCCACACCCTCGTCAGAGAGGTTGAACCATACTTGAAGCAAATACATCCGCAGCATTTTTTCGATACCTTTTGTCGGTTTGCCGTGCTTGCCGTTTGGATAATATGGGCACACAAATTCTACCCATTCTTCCCATGGGATGATTTCATTCATGATGTCCAGGAATTCTTCCCGCTTTGTTTTCCGTTTCCTCTGGCTGTATTCATAATCGCTGAATGTCATCTGGCTCATCCACATTTCCTCCTGAATCTTGGCTTTTTTCTATTATACCATATTCCTGGCACAATGGAAGATTCAATCAATATTTCTCTAGATTTTTTGTGTGATTCTTACAAATCACACTTTGCGTACTTGACTTTTCATTTTGAGCATGCTAAAATTGAAAGTAGTCTTCTATTTCGTGCATGAGTTTGCACTTTTTATTTGCAGTGAAATTAGCCTTAGCTAACAAAAATACGATGCATTTTTGATTTGGTAGGCATTAAAAATGATCGTATTTGAAGCGTACTGTACATTTCAGTTAGCGTAAACTAACTAATGTCAAAAATCCCATAATGGGCATTTGAAAGTGATTTATGCATGTCAATAGCGGATAATTAAAGATTTGGGAGGAAGAAACAATGTTAATTGAAGTCAATAATGTTGTGAAAAGCTACAGTACTGGTGACATTAAAACGAATGTTTTGGATGGACTATCGGTGTCTGTAGGAAAGGGAGAGATCTGTGCAGTATTGGGACCCTCCGGTTCAGGTAAGTCGACCCTTTTAAATGTAATCGGCGGTCTTGATACTGTGGATTCAGGATCCATTACCATTGATGGTAAAAACATCGTTGGAATATCTAGTAAGGAGCTTGTAAGATTTCGTAAGGAAAACTATGGGTACGTGTTCCAGTTTTATAATCTTATCTCAAATCTTACACTAACAGATAATGTGCGTGTAGGAGAGTATCTTTCCAATCATCCTTTAGATATGAATGAACTGCTAGATATTTTGGGACTTAGTGCTCATAAGAACAAGTTTCCATCTCAGTTGTCAGGTGGTCAACAGCAGCGTTGCTCAATTGCAAGAGCATTGATTAAAAATCCAAAGATTCTTCTTTGTGATGAACCAACAGGTGCGTTGGATTCAAAGTCTGCAAAAGAAATTCTGTTGCTGCTGGAAAAGATCAATCGGAAGTATGATACAACGATCCTGATTGTTACACATAATCAGGTCATCAGCGAGATGGCAGACAGAGTCATTCTTATAAAAGACGGCAAAATTGCGGAAGAATATAAGAATAAAGAGAAAAAGTCTGTTAGCAGTCTTGAATTGTGATAAAATGAAAGGTGATGCAATATGGTCTTTAATAAGAAAACTTTAAGAGACCTTAAAAAGGAATTTTTAAGATACCTGCTCATTATCATAGTAATGGTGCTTGGCATCGGCGTTTCGATAGCTTATACAAATGTTTATGAATCTGTAAAAAGTACTGTTCTTGACAATTGGGAACAGTGCAATGTCGAAGACGGCGAATTTGCAATGTATATGCCACTGGATGATGACCAGAAAAAAGGTTTCGAAGATAAAGGAGCAAAACTGGAAGAAGCTTTTTACAAGGATATGGAGACCGACGACGGACTTACAGTGCGTATGTTCAAGACAAGAGAAAACATTGACTTGCTGAATCTCCATAGCGGAAACATGCCTTCCACAGATAATGAAATCGTTGTAGATAAGGTATTTGCAAAGAACAATGATCTTGCAGTCGGTGACAGCATCGACTTGGGCGGAAAAACCTACAATATTAGCGGAACAGTCACCGCTGTAGATTATCTTCAAAGAATCAAGGAGTTTTCTGATGCAGGTACAAGCTCAACATTTGGTGTTGCTTTTGTAACAAAAGAAGCTTTTGATGTTATTACCGAAGATAGTTCTGGTCTGATATACAACTATATTTACACCATGAATGGTGCAAGCAATGATGAACTTAAGGAATACTTGTTCAGCATTAATCAGATTGTGACACCTAATGATACCTATGATTCGCTCTATTCTTTTACTGAAAGAGAAAACAACAGCCGAATCGTTTATGGATATCAGTCGGTTGAAAACCAAAAGACAATCGGTATCATCGCTGCAATTCTTATTGGAGTACTGGTTGCATATATCATATCTGTTTTTGCAGTCAATGCAGTAAACGAAGAAAGTCAGAGTATTGTTATACTTTTTGCGATGGGGTATGAAAGACATAAGATTGCACTACAGTATACAAAACTTCCTGTGATTGTAGCAGTGATTGGATCGATATTGGGTTGCATAAGCGGAAAATTTATGACCAGTATGCTTATCTCCTCCACATATAGCTATCCTGAAATAAAGATAACATTTCCATGGTATATGATACTATTTGCTGTGGTAGTACCTGTTGTATTTGCATTCATCATAAACTATATCGCAGTCAACAAAAGACTTAATACCTCTCCGCTTGCACTGCTAAAAAATGAAAGCAAGCATAAAAATGTAAAGGCTGTAAAGATTCAAAGCAGCAATTTTATAAGAGGCTTTCGGCTGCACCAGTTAATGGGAGATATCAAAAGCTATGCAGTGACTGCATTGGGAATGATACTTGCTATTATGATTATGATGATCGGTATTGCAATGGATTCCACGATATCCCATTTTGCGGATGAGGCAGTGGATGATGTGAAATATCAGAATATGTATGTTCTTTCTACCATGCCGGATCAAATGCCAGAACATGCAGAAGCTGGTATTATAAAGTCGTATTCATTGAAGTATGAGCCGGCAAATAGTTACTTCACAGTAATGGTAGCAGGAATTACACCTGATAGTAAGTATTATGATCTTGCTCCAAAGGTAGAAGGTCTGAATGAAGATGAAGTAGTTGTATCAACAGCTGTTGCCGAAAAGTTTGGCTATAAAGTGGGCGACACAATTACATTAAAAGATTTGCTGAAAGACGAAGATGTTTCTTTCCAGGTAAAGGAAATTGCTGATTATTCATATGGTTTTCAAGTATTTATGAATCTTGATGCGATGAGAGAACGCTATGATACGTCTTCTGATTATTATAATACCATTTATTCAGAAGATACGGTTGACACAGAAAACATGAGCGTTGTATATGAGAGCGGCTATGATAGTGTAAAGGATACTGTTAATAACTGGGTGAAACTTGGACGGTCAGAATTTATAATGTTTTCTGTAATATCAATTATAATATTTGTAATTGTAACGTTCCTGCTTGTAAAATCAATGATCGAACGCTCAAAGTACAATATCTCAATGCTGAAAGTAATGGGATACGAGAACTCGGATATTTCAAAGATATATACAAACCAGAATGTATATATCGTTTTAGCAGCCACCATAATTGGATTACCGCTTAGCAAGGTGGTAATTGGAAAATTAGTAAATATGATGACATCAGCAATGAAGTGCTATATGCCAGCTTACATAGGTGCAATACAATTTGTAATGGCAGTGGCAGTAATACTGATTGCATACATCATATCTATGCTGATTGTAAAACGTCGTGTCAATAAAATATCTTTGACAGAGGTGCTGAAAAATAGGGATTAAAGGGGGGAACAAAAAATGAAAAAGTTGTTTTGTATTCCACATGCAGGGGCATCAGCGATGATATACCTGAAATGGCAGAAGTTTTTTCCGGATGTTAAAATCGTACCTGTTGAAGTAGCTGGTAGGGGTACACGTTACACTGAGGAAAGAAAATCATCGTTAATTGTTGAAAGTGAAGACCTTTACAGCTTTGTCAAGAAAAATGTTGATCCGGAAGATCACTTTGCTGTATTCGGACATAGTATGGGTTGCTTTATGGCATTTGAAGTGGTTAGACGACTTCTGAAAGAAAAATATTATAGAAAAAGATTGTCTCATGTATTTTTTTCAGGAAATCGAGCTCCACATTTGAATGGAAAAGGGGCATACCATTCTGAAACATATAAGTTGTCAGAAAAAGAGTTCAAGAAACGGGTACTGGATGAAGGTGGTACATCGGCAGAGGTGTTTGAGAATAAGAGCTTGTTCAGTGTGTTTGTTCCAATATTGAGAGCAGATTATAGGATGACGGAAAGTTATTCTTATCCAGAAAGCGATATACCAAAGCTGGAATGTGACATCAGTGTTATGAATGGTCTTCAAGATAACCTTAGTAAATATGAGGTGGATCAATGGGAAAAATATTGTTCAGAAAAGAATGAGTTTGATATTCAGTACTTTGATGGCGGGCATTTTTATATGGACAACGTTCCGGATAAAGTTGCAGCGTACATAAATGGAAAGTTACTGGCTTGAACTGAAACAAAAAGATACTGTCAATAATCAGGAGGAGAATATGGAGAAAGACAAGTTTACAGGATCATGCAATACAGATGGTACTGGAGCTGCGTTTTATAGCAGCGGGTTAGTTAATGCTAATTATTTAAGCAGCAGGGATAAAGAAATTATTTGCAAATACAATTCTACTGATAAGCCTATCCCGAAAACAACCATAAAAGAAATGCTGGCAGAATCATTTGAAAAATATGCGGATCAATGTGCTTTATTTGATGGTTCAAATAGCATGACCTATCATGAATTAGACAAGATTTCAATGGAGATAGGGGAAAAGTTATTAAAGCTTGGAGCAACAAGAGGCGATATTGTAGGTGTCAATGCAGAGAAGAGTATTTCCACAATAGCTGCTGCAATTGGCATTATGAGAAATGGGTATGTATATCTGCCTATTCATGCAAACTATCCCGAAGAGAAAAAACAACATATATTTAAAAATTGCAACTGCCGTTTTTTTATGAAGGATAATCAAATAACTGTTCTTGACACATTTGATCCTGCTGTTAAAAATGAATTGGTACTTCCTGATGAAGCAGAAAGTCTTGCATATATCATCTATACCTCTGGAAGCACTGGTTTACCGAAGGGGGTTGCTATTTCTGGAGAATCTGTGTGCAATACAGTACTGGATATTAACCAACGATTTGATATAAACAACTCAGATTGTTTCATCGGTTTATCGGCACTTACATTTGACCTTTCCATATATGATATATTGGGTGCTTTTCAGAGCGGTGCAGAACTTTTAGTTGTAAAAGATCAACGGGACATCAGAAGCATTCTGAACGTTTTGAGAAGTGGCAAGATAACGCTTTGGAACTCTGTCCCTGCAATCATGGAAATGACACTTATGGCTGCTGAAGAGGGTGAAGTATTTGAGAATATGAGGAATATTCTTTTAAGTGGAGATCATATTCCTGTAACCCTTCCAGAAAAAATGAAACGCTTTTTCCCAAATTCTGAAATCTACAGCCTTGGTGGTGCGACAGAAGGTTCTATCTGGTCGATATACTATCCAATAAAGGATGTTTCACCGGATAGCGTTAGAGTTCCCTATGGAATTCCACTTGCAAATCAAACCATGACGGTGCGTGACAATGAATTGAATATTTGTCCAATTAGTACAGAAGGAGAAATCTGTATCGGCGGAAAAGGAGTAGCGATGGGCTATTTCAATGATTCCGAAAAAACATCAGCAGCATTTGTACAAGCCGATGAAGGACTAATATATCGTACGGGTGATAGAGGGGTAATGACTGATGAATATATGGACTTTTTAGGAAGAATTGACAGACAAGTAAAGCTCAACGGCTACAGAATAGAAACTGGAGAGGTAGAGTCAGCGGCACTTTGTAGTAAAGATATTACAGCGGCTTATGCCTTTGTATATACCGATCAAGTTAGTGGAAGCAAACTTTTAGCTTTGTGCTATACATCTGAAACAGAAATCGTTGAGGAGAAATTAAGAGAAGACCTGAAAAACAGACTTGTGGATTATATGATGCCACACATTCTGATGCATATTGATCGTATTCCTCTTACATCAAACGGGAAAGTGAATATTGATGAAATGTGCCGCATTATTGCTTCATCTGTGGATACAGACGATGAAACAGACTTTGACGAATTTGAAGCAAAAATCGCTAAGATATGGAAAGCAATCCTTGGCGTTAACAATGTTAGTAGAAAAAGCAACTTTTTCTCATGCGGTGGCGATAGCTTGAAAGCAATGAGAATGATAGAAGATTTGGAAAAAGAAAACATTATATCAGACAATATTTCTGTAACAGATATTTTTTCTGTGACTGACTTTGGTTCATTGGCAGAAAGACTCAGAAAAGCATACGAAGAAAAGCAAAAAGAAGAGGAAGATATGGAAGAAGGAGAACTTTAATGGCAAATAATACGATTAACGTAGAGGAACTGATACAAAGTTATGAGGATATGGGAATCCACCTGTATCTTGATAATGATAAACTGAAATTTAAGGCTCCTGTTGGAACAATGACAGCTGAAAGAAAACAGGAACTTAAAAAGTACAAGGAAATGTTGATTACCTATCTAAGATATGAGGATGAGGAAATTCCTGTTTCTGATACGGATAACCGGTTCAGCATCTTTCCGCTTACCAATATACAAGCCGCATATCTTACAGGTAGAGGACAGAACTATAGTTACGGTGGTGTGAGTTGTCATGCCTATGGCGAAGTTATGCTTCCAAAAGTAGACAAAGACAGAATGGAAGAGGCGTTCCATCGTGTAATCCTTCGTCATGACATGCTTCGAGCAGTGGTATTTCAGGAAGGGTATCAACAGGTTCTGAAAGAAGTAGAATTGCCTGAACTTAAAAGTGTTATTTGTGACAGTGAAGCAGAATTTGAACAGGTTTCTATGAAAGTAAGACAGGATTTGATGTACAAGCAATATGAGCTTGGTCAATTCCCTATGTATGAAATTTGTCTCACAAGCTGTGGCGATAAAACCATTATGCATTTCTCTATAGACATGCTTTTGGCAGATTTCCCGAGCGTAAATGTCATTCTCAATGACTTGATGACATTTTATGGGAATCCAGATGTTGAGATGCCGGAACCGGATATAACATTTAGAGATATCTTGCTGTTCCATCAATCAAGAAAGAATTCCAAACGTGGCAAAGAAAAGTATGAACGGGATAAAGCATATTGGCTTGATCGAGTAGAAGATTTTCCACATGCACCGCAACTTCCAGCAAACGGAAAACCTGTCGGAGGCGAGATTATACAATTTAATAAGCTGATAGATTGTGAACAAAAAGAACGTTTGGTAAGAATAGCTAGTAAAAATCACATTACACCTTCTGCATTGATATTGGCTGCTTACGCACAGATTATTGCAAGATGGTCAGATACAGAGAGATTTGCTCTAAATATCACAAAAATGGACAGACCGCAAGTGCATCCGCAGATGTCTCAAATAGTAGGAGATTTTACGGATGTAATTGTTCTAGAATCCGATTTTTCAGAAAATCTTTCCTTTATCAGGAATGCAAAAAAATTGCAGAACAGACTTTGGAGCGATTTGGAACATAGCAGCTATTCTGGCATTGACTTCCTGCGTGAATTGAATCGAAGACGGAAAGAACCGATGATTGTACCAATTGTATATACCAGTACACTTGGTGTAGAAAACGTAGCAGCAGAAAAAAAGTACGAACTTGTTTATGAAATTAGCCAGACACCGCAAGTGTGGATAGACTGCCAAGTATCGGAAAGAAATGGTGGCATCTACATTAACTGGGATGTTAGAAAGGGCATTTTTGAAGAGCATGTTATAAAGGATATGTTTGAAGCTTTGAGCAAGCTGATAGATGAGCTTTCTGAAAGTGATGCGGTATATCAAAAAACAAATCCTGTAGGACTGCCTGAAAAAATGGCGGATGTTCGCAGACAAGTAAATGATACCAACAAAGATATACCAGCTTCCACGTTGTTGGATGGTTTCTTAAATGCCGTAAATCATACACCAGATAAGGCAGCTGTTGTATATGGAGATGTGACATACAGTTATAAGGAACTTTATAATCGAGCTTGCTGCTATGGTGCTGCACTGAAAAAGGAAGGATTTAGCAAGAATGCGTTGTGTGCAATCTCTTGTCCGAAGTCTTTTGAACAAATTGCAGGTGTGCTTGGTGTATTGATGGCAGGTGGAGCATATGTACCAATGCTTGATTCACAGCCTGTTTCTAGAAAAAAGAAAATTCTTGAAAATGGTAACATTCAGTATATCATTACTTATAATGAGCCAGAAGACTATGGCATGGAAGGTCTTGTTGCAATAGATCCAGATGAATTGACAAATGAAGCTGGCAATTATGAAGTTGTAATGCCAATGCCAGAAGATGTAGCTTATATTATTTTTACATCAGGAAGCACAGGTACACCAAAGGGGGTTATTATAACACATCAATCTGCTATGAATACAATCCTCGATATCAATAGCAGATTTGAGATCAATGAAAAGGATGCAGCAATTGGTATTGCAGAGTTGTCATTTGACCTTTCTGTGTATGATATATTTGGAACGTTTGCAGCAGGTGGCACATTGGTACTGCCTCGTGGTTCTGAAAACCACAATGCACAGCGTTGGATTGAACTGATAAAGACGAATTCTGTAACAGTCTGGAACACCGTTCCAGCACATATGCAAATGTTGTGTTCCGCAGCTGAATATGTAAAGGAAACACTTGATTTGAAAAAAGTACTCTTATCAGGAGACTGGATTCCTTTGGATCTTCCTAAAAAAATACGGGTGCTTGCTCCTCATGCGGATCTGTATAGCCTTGGCGGTGCGACTGAAGCAGCTATATGGTCTATCTACTATCCGATTGGTGAAAATAATCCTTTTGAGAATAGCATTCCTTATGGATACCCGTTGGCAAATCAATTTTTCAGAATTTTAAATGAAAAGGGCGAAGATCAGCCGGATTCTGTACCTGGAGAATTGTACATTGGTGGTGCTGGTGTAGCAGTAGGCTATCTTAATGATGAAGTACAGACAACCAGTCATTTTGTAGATATTGACGGAAGCGGGATTCTTTACCGAACTGGGGATTATGGAAAATATCATGAAGATGGTACCATTGAATTCCTCGGTAGAAGAGACAATCAAATAAAGCGTCATGGTCATCGAATTGAGCTGAACGAAATTGAACACGTCATTGAAAACTTGAATGATGTTGAACAGGCTGCAGTGATTATCAGCACAAACGATAATGAAGATCACCTTGCAGCATTCGCAACAGCTGCCGCAGGTGCTGACACGAAAAAATATGAAGACCTTGACAGTTTGTTAAATAAGACTGCAGTGGATACAGGGGATTCGATATCTGGAAAGTATGACAACGTACTTTTGAAGCAGTGGATAAGAAATACAGATACGGCGGCTCTTTTGAATATCGTTGATGCGTTTAAGTGCAAAGGATTATTCAAGTATAAGACTACAGCATATTCTTATGAGGAAATATCTCAGACACTGGAAGTGTTGCCAAAGTTTCAGCCGTTGCTGCGACGTATGGTAAATGCACTGGAAGCAGAAGGCTTTATTGTACCAGCAAGTGTTCCGGATACCTATCTTCTTACAGATAAGATAGATTCTTACGATGTTGAAAACTTCAAAGAACAGATGCGTCTTACAGAAGAAAAAATCAAAAACAACTCTGTTTTGATTGATTATCTTTCCAATGATGGAAGCCTTATGACAAAACTGTTCAACGGTGAAAAAGAGCCGCTAGAGTTTATATATCCTAAGGGTTTTGTAGAAAATGCATTGTCTGCATACAGAGACAATATATTTGTAAAGACACTGAATGGTGCTATTATAAAATCAATTGAAACGGCTGTGGACGAGCTTTCAAAGAAAAAAGGCAATGTCCCTGTAAGAATTCTGGAACCTGGTGCAGGTGTAGGCGGTACAAGCCGTGACCTGATTACAAGATTGAGCAGCAAGAATATAGAGTATCATTTTACTGATATTTCTGCATTTTTCCTCAATGAAGCTAAAAAGGTGTTCAGTGATTATTACTTTATCAAATATCAGATATTTGATATTAACAAAAGCTATTTGCAGCAAAATTACAAGCAAAATACATTTGACATCATAATCTGTGCAAATGTGCTTCACAATGCTGCTGATGGTGCGAAAACACTGAAGGCACTCAGTGAAATGCTTGTACCAAATGGTTATTTGTTCATCATTGACTGTGTCAACGAATCACCATCGCTGTTGACTTCTATGAGTTTTGAATACACCATGCCACTCAAGGATTATCGTGCAGCAGAAAGTGCTGTTTACTTTACCTATCCACACTGGATGGAGAATTTTGATGTTTCTTCTCTGAAAAAAGTTTGCGACTATCCGGATGCAGATACAGCAGTAGGAATGTCTGGACAGCACATATTCATATTGCGTAAATCGTCGGATAGAAGAGGACTGTCTGAAAGTGACATCATAGAGTACTGCAAAAAAAATCTTCCAGATTATATGGTTCCAGATCGAGCAGAAGTGCTTGATAGAATGCCTTTTACAGGAAACGGTAAGCTGGATAGAAAGGCTCTTTCAGAAAGAGTTGTTGGTACATCGCATAAGGAACATAGCGAAAATGAGTTGCCTACAGGCGAAACAGAAAAGAAACTGGAGCAGATCTGGAAAGAAGTGCTTGGCATCAGTTCTGTAAGCAGATTTGATGATTTCTACTCTGTAGGTGGAGATTCTCTTCTTATAACACAACTTGTTATTCGCATGAGAAATGAGATGTCTGAACTTCAAAATATGGAATGGAGCGAGCTGTTGGAACTCATCATGCGGCATCCAACCATAGAATCTCTGGCAAAAAGCATTGACAACCATGAAAGAGCTGAAATAAATACGGATCCTTATGAGATTCTTAAAGCTCCGGAAACAGACTGCACAGGGGAAATTGTGCTGTTTGCTGATGGAACGGGTACGACCGGTATTTATAGTGACATCATCCCATTGTTGAAATCGCATTTAAAGAATAGCATTCAGCTTTCTTGCTTCCATGTTGCAGATGCAGAACATTACCTTACATTCTCTGTGGAAGAGCTTATTGTGAAATTGGGTGAAGAGTACGCAGAACGTCTTACAAAGTCAGGAAGAAACAATTTCTACCTTGTTGGACATTGCTTTGGCGGACTTGTTGCAATGGAAACAGCACGTTGCCTTAATCAAAAAGGTATGAATACGCAGGTAGTAATGATAGACTCTAAGACTTGCAATAATTTCGAGAAAAACAGATTGCTTTTGGAGAGAGGCTTTGGACACTTGCTCCAAGCAAATGCTGCAAAAGCGGGTCATACCGCCGATGAAACGCTATTAAAGAAAGCAATCGGCGAATATATCGACAATCATGGAGAATTCCCGACGGAAGAAGCACTGTGCAACCTTGATGGAGAAATTGGTAAATGCTATCGGGAACTCAGACAGATTCCTGTTCGTGAGAGAATGAAAATGCTGTGTGCTGCATTGCCTGATCGACACGGAGAAGTTTCGGAATTTGAATTGGAACGGGTAACAGCTTTTTATGATGTTTTCTGCTATAGCTATGAAAGCGTTTCAAAGTATGAACCTGTGACCTATACTGGCAAGCTTACCATGTTAAAATGCAAGGATCAGAGAATGTCATTCTTGCCAATATACAATGTGGATAGCAGTGCCTTCATAAACGAAGTAACAGAAAACCATGCAAAAGTAATTGATATAGATGGCGATCATGTTTCTTGTATGTTTGGAAATAACGGGAAAATGGTAAGCAACGTCATCATCGAACTTTTCGGAGGTGAATGCTTTGCGTGACGGTAAAATAGGAGTTATTGGAGCAAGCGGTGCAGTAGGCTGCACTGCTGCTTCGCAGCTTATAAAAGACGGGTATTCGTGTGTGGTAACATATCGAAGCAGAGAAATAACAGATCCGTATATCAGAGAACATGCAGCGTGCATAAAGCTGGATATTGATAACGAGGAAGAATTAAAAGCCTTTTGTCGTAGTTGTAGCACAATATTGAACTGTGCAGGTCCATCGTACATAATAGGCAATAAAGTAGCATACGCAGCTTTAGAAGCAGGCTGTAACTACATAGATGCATTTGGAGTTATCATATTCGATGATAAAAAAATAATGGAATTATTAAAAGAACGTCCTTGCGTACTTGGTGCAGGGACAGTTCCAGGACTTTCCGGAGCAGCTGCTTTCAAACTCAGCCGTGAGTTTGATCAATGTGATGCAATCAAATTCTATTCTTATGCACTTGAAAACTCCACAAAGGCTTCTATGATTGATGTATTGTTGAGTTCTATGGGCGGCTATGGACAAAGTGATAAATTTTATAAGAATGGACATATTCAAGCCGAAAGCACATCTGAAAATGAAAAAGTGGCAGCATTGGGAATAGAAACGTCAATGAAAGCAAAATTGTTTTTGTATAATGAACTTGTACATGTAGCAAAAAAATATGGAATTGGCAATGTTAGAAGTTATAATCTGATATCTGATCCAATGCTTCAAAATAAGATGTCGGAAGAAATGTCAGCATATATCATTGCTCCCTCTCTTGACACACTTTGGAAGAGTGCAGATAAAATGTGCAAGATGATGGAAGCCTATATGTTCGGAAAAAAGCCGGAGTATGTAATTTCTTTACAGGCAGAAGGCATTCAAAATGGTAAAGAAAAGCAACTGGAACTGTGCATGAAAATGCACAACAGCTTAAAAGTTACTGGTATCTGTGCTGCTTTAGCCACTGAAAACACCATTAAAACGAATCTTAGCGGGTTACATTGGGGCTATGAGATGCTTGAATTCGATCAGGTAAGCAAAACAATATGTACGAATGGATTATGCAGTGTAATACTTCGTGATACCAATGAGCCAGATGAGGAGGGGGAGATATGACATTGGAAAAAGCACCTAGTTCATGGCAATTGCTCAAAGAATATGCTACTGTTTCTTCAGACAAAGTCGTATATATAGATTATAGTGAAGATAAAAGCATTACTGCAATACAGTTGGCAGAAGAAGTGAAAAAGTTTGCTTCTCAACTTGCAATCGCAGGAATATCTGAGGGAGATAGATGCCTGATTATGATTCGGCAAAATTTCGATTTTCCCATCGCTTTTTTTGCTTGCAGCTACCTAGGAGCAATTCCTGTTCCTTTGAACTTTCCAAAACGCAATAAGGAACTTGAAAAGTGGGAGCGGATTGCAGAAGATACAAAAGCTGCTTGTGTTATAACAGACATCAGCAAAGTTTCACATTTGCAGAAAATAACTGAAGGTTCAGAGGCGTTTTCAGAAATACCCATATTGTTCCGGGAAGAGGAAAAAGATGACTTGCCAATTGCAAAAGAAGGACATTCCGATATTGCCTTTTTGCAATATACTTCCGGCTCGACTGGAATGCCAAAGGGTGTAATCGTTGGAAACTCTTGTGTAACTGCCAATATGGAAGCAATGCGTCAGCATCTTGATATGAGCGGAGAAAGTGTTATTGGTATGTGGCTTCCATATTATCATGATATGGGATTGATAAGCGGATTTCTTTTGTCGGTTTATGCCAAAGCACAGCTTGTGTTTATGAAACCATTAGATTTTATGATGTCTCCAATCAAATGGGCAGAGATGATATGTCGTTATGGTGTGACACATTCACCAGGCCCTAATTTCGCTTTTGAGATGTTAGCAGGGAAATTGGAAAAAGAATATGAAAATAACGATGGAAACCATAAGAATTATTCTCTTTCTTCCATGCGGTGTGCTTTTTGCGGCTCAGAACCTGTAAATCTGAAAACAGTCCTTAGATTTATAAGGATAGCAGTAAAATTTGATATGAATCCGATAGCAATGAGAGCAGGCTATGGGCTTGCAGAAAATTCATTGATTGCAAGCGGCTATCGTGTAAAGGACTTGGAAGATAAGGACAGTTGGCTTTGTGTTTCAAGAAAAAAACTGGCGGAAAATATTATTGACGTTACAGATAGTGGATATGTTAGTGACCTTGATGAAATTTTAAATGGCGATGATACCGATGGCGTGTATTTTGTAGGTTCTGGCCATGATGTTCCAAATCATCAGATGACGGTTCGGGATCATGATGGAAATATCATTCATGAAGATTATAAGATTGGAACTATATATATATCAGGACCATCAGTTGCACTCGGCTATTGGGAAAAAGAAGAACTCACCCGTGAAGTATTCCGGATTGAAAATGGGTATCGTACATTCAATACCGGTGATATTGGATTTTGGGGTGGCAACCATGAAATATTTATTACCG
Organism: uncultured Alistipes sp.; assembly: GCA_964616595.1. Taxonomy (GTDB): domain Bacteria; phylum Bacillota; class Clostridia; order Oscillospirales; family Ruminococcaceae; genus Ruminococcus. The sequence goes on along the minus strand of CAZTUV010000004.1, from coordinate 9,931 downwards.
GTAGACAAAAAGAAATGTTGATTATAAACGGGAAGAACTATTATCCATCTGATTTGGAAGATATCATATGTGGACTTGATGATGCTTTCGAGAAAAACGGGTGTGCTTGTTTCAGTTTTGTTTCCAATGATAAAGAACGCCTAGGCATTGTCGCAGAAATTAGCAGAACGGCAATCAAAACTCCTAAATATGAGGAATGGGCAAAGGAAATTCGTTTGGTTGTACTAAAAAATTGTGGGTTAAAAATAGATATGATTATATTTTTAAAACCACGAAGCATCCCACGTACTACAAGCGGAAAGTTGCAGCGTACTTATTTGAAAAAGTGCTGTGAAACTGGAAAATGGCATGGTCTGCTATTTAGTTCCAATGCAGATCGCACACGAACAATTTTAAAACCGAATACATTGACAGAATGCCGGGTATTTATGAAAGAAATACTAAAAGAAAATTCGGGAGTAGAACTTGCTCCGGAAGAATATGGGAGTCCTTTTGCGGAGTTAGGTGTCACATCTGTTATGTGTACAGCAATGTCCGCTGATATTGAAGCTGCAATTGATGTGAATATACAGCCACAAATGTTCTATACATACAATACTGTGAACAGTGCGGCAGAGTATATTATGGAAGAAATCGGCCGAAATGAAAAAACATCGCAGAAGGATATGAGTGATGAAGAGCTCATGAAGCAGCTTGAACTCGAGATGGGAGGAGTATAAGACAAATGACGCAGAACGAACGAGAGTTAATGAAAAGATCGCTCGATGAAATCAAGCGATTGAAAAAACTTGTCCATGAAAAAAATAGGGAAAGTGAAATTGCTGTAATCGGAATGGCTTGCAGATTTCCTGGAGGAATCAAAACGCCAGAAGATTTATGGAGTGTTGTGTCGCAGGGAAAATGTGTGATTGATGCTCCTTCTCCATGCAGAAAAAGAGAAAACGATAGCGAAAGCAGATATACACAGAAGGCAGGTTATTTGGATGAGAATATAGAAGCCTTTGATGATAGACTCTTTCGCATATCTCCAAAAGAAGCTGCGTGCATGGATCCACAGCAAAAGCTTGTGATGAAAACTTGCTGGGAGCTGTTTGAAAATTCAGGCCTTATGCCAGATAAACAAGAAAAAAAAGAAATTGGCGTATTCATCGGTGCTTCTCAGATGGATTTTGCCAACCATGTAACTATGCAAAGAGCCGCTGATGGCGTAAAAGACCCTAAGGATGTTACTGGAACAGGTTTGTCATTTATATCTGGAAGAGTATCCTACTATTTCGGACTTACAGGACCTTCTGTAACTTACGATTCTGCTTGTTCTTCCGCTTTGACAGCAGTGTATAATGCTTGTGAAGCGATAAAAAGAGGAGACTGTTGTATGGCAGCCGCAGGCGGGGTGAATATTCTCTATTCAAATAGTACCACAGAATTGTTGGCAGAACTTGGTATACTATCCGATACCTGCGAATTGAAAGCGTTTGATGAAAAGCAAATGGTACAGTCAGAGGAGAAGGCTGTGGCATGCTGATGCTGAAAAAACTGGATGATGCGATTGCAGATAATGACTGTATCCTCGCAGTTGTAAAGGGTGGCAGTATGAATTGTGACGGCAAAAGTTCTGGTATGACATCTCCTTATGGCCCTGCACAAACTGCATTGATACAGAAAGCACTGAATAGAAGTTCACTTACAATTGACGACATTACCTATATTGAAACCCATGGTACAGGGACAAAGATGGGGGATTTGATTGAATTAAATGCACTTTCTGATTTGAAGTCTGGAAACAGTACCAACAAGACCTATATTGGAACTGTAAAGTCCAATATCGGACATTTGGAAGCAGCAGCAGGTGTAGCAGGTCTGATTAAGGCAGTTATGATGCTCAGACACAAAGAAATCCCTAAAAGTGCAGGTTTTGAAAACATGAATCCTAATTCCTATGCTGAAAAAAGCGGCATAGCTGTACCAACAAAGAATATCGTGGTAAAAGATGAAAAAATGAACGTCGGAGTAAGTGCATTCGGATTAAGTGGAAACAATGTACATATCATCATAGAAAATTACGAGCAAGCAGTAAAAAAAGAAGAAAACAAAAAAGATAATATGATGTTAAAGTTCAGCAGCACAGATAAGACCGCACTCAAATCGCAGCTTTCTAGTTTTGAAACGGCTTTAAAAGGATTCCGGGACGCAAATGTAATGGAAACATTACTGCCTTTCTGGAACACTTCTAAAGCAGATCTCAATGAAAGATGCGTTTATGTTGGCAGCAATGATATTTCCAAAGTAGCAACCAGTATCCATACATATCTGACAACTGGATTTTCTGACAATTTTGTCTTTGGAAACAGCCGATATGAACAAACCGTATTTATGTTTACAGGACAAAATTCTCAATATCCGGGAATGTTCAAAAATCTTTATGAAGAAAATAAAGTATTTGCGGCATATTTAGACGAATGCTTTGAAAATTATCGTGAAATATCAGGGGAAGATCTCAAAAATATCATTTTTGAAGATCCGGATAAAATCAATCTTACCGTTTACACACAGCCAGGAATATTTGCAGTAGAATATGCATTTGCTAAAATGTTAATGCATTATGGGGTTGTTCCAGATATGGTTATCGGACACAGCCTTGGAGAAATTACTGCGGCGTGTATAGCAGGTGTGTTCACTTTGAAAGATGCGATGAAACTGGTGAATGTAAGAGGAAAGCTGATGGAGCAAACTCCTGCTGGCAAAATGATGGCAGTGAATGGCAGCCGTGAAGAGGTTATAAAAGCACTTGAAGAAAATGGCTGCAATTGTACAGTAGCAGTAAGCAATTCCAGTTCACAAACAGTTGTATCCGGACTTTCCGAAGATATAGAAAAAGCAGAGGAAGTATTATCATCCAAGTTCCAGACACGGCTTTTAAAGAATTCTCATCCGTTCCATTCTAAGTACATGGAAAACATAATCGGAGATTTTTCAAATGCTATCAAGAACATTGCATATGCTACTCCTAAAATTCCAGTTGTATCTAATATTACAACTTCTCCGGAAAGAGAAGCGATATTAAATCCGGAATACTGGTGCAAGCATATTCTATCTGAAGTACGCTTTCATGATAGTGTTAGCAACCTCTCAAAAATGGGAAGTACGCTTTTTGTAGAAATCGGAGCAAAAACAGTGCTTTGCAATTTTGTGAGAGATTTGGATGGTTGCAATGCCATTTCAGCTGCAATCTCTTCCGATAGAAAAGCAGGGCAACAGCTTGATGAACTGATTGCATCCCTCTACATAAATGCTTGCAATATAGATTGGTGCAACTATTATCCTGAGAGAACAGTAATCCCATTTGGTGTACCGAATTATGTATTCCATGAAACGCATAATTCGCTTGGTAATCATGCAGTGGTAAACTTGATTAATGATTCCAACGAAGTGAATGAAACTTCTTCTAAAATAGATTCAGACGAGCAGTCGGATGTGATTCCGGATAGAGATTCCATTTCCAAGTATTTGAAAAATGTGATTTATAAAAATATGCATTTGGATATGGAGCGTATACAAGAAAATGAAAATCTAATCGTATATGGATTGGATTCCATCTTGCTCATAAAAATGGCTGATGAGATACAAAGTCATTTTGGCATAAAATTGAACATTGGAGCAATGATGAAGCATTGCAGTATTGAAGGATGGTCCCTGCAAATATTAGAAATGTTAAGCAACAATTATAATACAGAACATGTTGAACAATCATTTGCGTTAGATATTGCAGGTAGATATACGCCATTTGCTCTTAATGAAGTACAGATGGCTTACTGCGTGGGCAGAAACGAGGACATGGAGTTCGGAGGGAATGCTTGTTATTCCTATTTTGAAATAGATTTGGAAGAACTCGATGTTGAACGTTTCAAACAAGCCGTTGAAAAACTGGTAGAACGTCATGATATGCTGAGAGATATTATTTTTCCGGAAGGCATACAGTGTGTATCTGAAAAATGCAATGTTCCATTTGAATATGAGGATATTACAGGAACGGATGCAGAAGAAAAATTCTTGGAAGATAAGCGTATTAAAATGCAGTCAAGAGTGATACCGCTTGGAGAACCGATGTTTGACATCAGTATCACAAGGCATCGTAACGGTTATCGAATCCATTTCGGAATAGATTTCATGATATGTGACGCAAAAAGTATCATGACACTTTGGAATGATTTGTCCCGCCTGTATACAGGAGAAGAGTTGCCTGCTATTGATGTTACTTATCGGGATTATTTAAGATACAGAGATGAAAAGAAAGCCACTGCCAAGTATGAAGAAGATATTCAATACTGGCAGGAAAAAGCAGAGAATTTCCCACCTGCCCCATCATTACCAGTCAAATACAACAGTAATATGGAATTGAATGGTGGTTTCAAGAGAAGAAGAAGACTGATTCCATTGGATATGTGGAAAAAGTTTATGGCAAATGCTTCAAAGCGAGGTATTACACCTTCGGTAGCTCTTTGCAGTCTTTATTGTGAAGTTTTGTCGCTCTGGGGAAATGCATCTGACTTTGGAATCGTTCTTACTGTTTTTGAAAGAGACCATATTCATCCGCAAGTAGAAGAAATTGTCGGTGATTTTACAGAACTGATATTGATTGATGTTGAAAGATGTCAGGTCAGCATTGCTGAAAATGCACGGAACCTTCAAGAAAAAATACACAGCGGTATTGATCATGCATTATACTCAGCTGTTGACTTGATAAAGGAAATAAACAAACTCAACAAACATGAAAGCAGAATTTACCCGGTTGTATTTACAAGTACACTTGGTGTGGAAATGGCAGATGGTCAGATAACTTCAAATAATTTTTACGATCATTTGGGGTATTCTTCTTCATCTACCCCACAAGTATGGCTGGATCATCAGGTATACTTTGAAAAAGATGGTCTGGTTCTTTCTTGGGATATGCTGGATTGTATCTTTGAAGGTGATACAGCAGATGTAATGTTTGATGCCTATGCAAATCTTGTAATGAGAGCGGCAGAAGATGATGAATTTTGGGACAATCCTGTATATGATATGCGTCCTGATGTTCAAAAGCAGGAACAAAACAAAGCCAATAATACTGCTAAAGTACTTCCTGAGCATCTTATGCATGAAGCATTTTTGAAGGCAGCTGAAAGTTATCCAGATCATGTCGCTGTAGTTTTTGATAACCAATCATATACATATGCACAACTGAAAGATTTTGCTCTGCGAACAGCACAGGTGTTGAAGGAAAATGGTGCAGCTGTTGGTGATATGATAACAGTACAGATGAGAAAGTCCTTCGAGCAAATTGGTGCGATACTTGGTATATTGATTGCTGGCGGTGTATACGTTCCGTTGCAGTATTCAAACCCTTGTGAAAGAACGGAATCTATTATGAAAAGAGCCGGTTCTTCACTGATACTTACCAACAAGCCGCTGGAGATGAATAGAGCGTGCATACAAATCATCGCTGATGATATTTATGACACAGAGCCAATGGATGACACCTATGAAAAAATAGATGGCAGCAACATTGCATATGTTATATTCACCTCTGGTTCTACAGGAGAAGCAAAGGGCGTTTGTATTTCGCACAAAGCTACAATGAATACCATAGATGCTGTAAATGCACTTTTGAACGTAACAGAAAAAGATCGGGCAATTGGTATTTCAGCGGTTAGTTTTGACCTTTCTGTATATGACATTTTTGGATTGCTCACATCCGGAGGTTGTCTGGTAATTCCTACTGAAGAACAGCGTTTTGATTCGTTGGCTCTTTATAAGCTGTGCAAAGAAAATCATGTAACAATCTGGAATACAGTGCCTGCTCTTATGGAATCCTATGCAGACGGACTCAAAAAGATGGGATATAAGAACAATACCATTCGAAGCATTATACTTTCCGGAGACTGGATTTCGATAGATTTGCCTGAAAAACTTGAGGAATGCATTCCGCAAGCAGAATTGATCAGTATGGGTGGTGCTACAGAAGCATCCATCTGGTCTAATTATTACAGAGTGTCAAAGGGAGAACGGTTTGAAAGTTCGATTCCTTATGGTTATCCTCTTGCCAATCAGCAATTCTACATTTTGGACAGCTTTTCTGATATATGCCCAAAGTACACAGAAGGTAAGTTGTATATAGCCGGAGCAGGTTTGTCCAATGGTTACCTGAATGCTCCTGACCTTACTGCGGCAGCGTTTACATTCAATGAAAAATTGGGAATCAGACTATACGAAACTGGGGACTATGGCAGATATCTTGATAATGGTTGTATTCAATTTTTAGGTCGTAAGGATAATCAGGTTAAAATCCATGGTTTCCGTGTAGAACTTGGTGAAATTGAGAAAAATCTCTTAAAGCAGCCATATGTAGCCGATGCTGCTGCCGTTTTCCACAAGGGCGAAAAGAGACAGCAGAAAATATATGCATACTATACGCCATCTGAACAGGAACTGCACCATGATAAGGAAATGGCAGAGGCATCCTTTGCAGCAGCTGAAGGAGCAGCAGCAAACTATGATAATAACGTTGTATCTCCTGATGAATACAGTGGTATAACAGAACTGTTGGAGAAAATGAGTTTGTGTATCATGCTCAACACCTTTACAGAGTTGTGCGGCGACAGCAATGAACTTTCTGTGGAACAGCTGATACAAAGCGGAAAAGTTATGCCAAAATACAAAAAGCTGATGTATCAATGGGCAGATTCTCTGGTCAAGTATGGATACTTTGATAAAATCGGTAGTATGTATCATAAAATACAAGATTTTGAGAAGAATGACAACAAAAAATATCTGGAAGAAGCGAGAAAATATCCTCATATTGGATCGTGGGAAGGCTCTCTTGAATTTCTGCTTCAGTCAGAAGAACATATGACTGAGATTCTTCAAGCAGAAGTCGATCCTTTGACAATTCTTTTCCCGGAAGGAAATATTGACAGAGCGGAGAACTTCTACAGATATAATCCTGTTGCGGAATATAACAACAATATGATTGCTGCGGCTGTGGTTGCTTATGCGGATAGTAATCATGGCGAAACAATAAGAGTGTTAGAATTTGGTGCAGGTACTGGTGGTACAACTGCGGAAGTACTGAAAAAGTTAAAGGGCAAAAAATTCGAGTACACATTTACCGATCTTTCATCGTTCTTCTTCAAGAAAGCAGAGGAAAGCTTTGGCAGTGATGTTCCGTTAAAGTATGGAATTTACAACATAGACGATTATCCGGTTATTCAAGGCTATCCTTACGGAAGCTATGATATTATTATCGGTGCAAATGTTCTGCACGATGCAAAATATCTTGATAAGACCATTGGATATATGTATTCTATGCTGAAAAAAGACGGCATGCTCATGATATTGGAACTTACGAAAAACAAGTTGTTCCATAAAGTATCCATTGGTTTGATTGAAGGCTTTTCTGGATACGCTGATGACAGAGTTATACAGAACGAACCTCTGATTTCAGCAGAACAGTGGAAAGAAAGGATGGACAGATGCGGTTTTTCAAAAATCGAATACTTCCCATCCGAAAATTCAGAAGCTTCTGCCTTTGAGCAAAATGTTGTATTGGCGTATGCAGGTAGAGATACAGAATACACCGACAGCAATGTGATTTCGGAAGAATTGAAAAAAGTATTGCCTTCCTACATGATACCATCTGGCATTTATCCGTTAGAAAAGTTGCCATTGACAGTGAACGGAAAGATAGACAAAGCATCTCTTCCGATTCCTACAGATAAAGCAGAGGAAACAGAGTATATTGCTCCTGTAAACAGTTTGGAAGAATTGGTACAGAAAGTCGTATGCGATATCCTTGAACAGGAAAAGATAAGTGTTGAAACCGATTTGTTTGAATGCGGCTGTGATTCTCTGAAAGCAATACAGATTGTTTCTTCTCTTGGTGCGGAAGGTTATACCATTTCTCTGAAGAGTATCTATGAAACACCTACTATTAGAGGAATTGCACTTAATCTTACAGAAGATACTGAAAGAGAACAAAAGGAAAGTGCATCGGATTACGCACTGCCTGCAAAAATGACCAGAGAAAAGTTTCCACTCAATAGTATTCAGGCAGCTTACCTTATGGGTAGAAGCACAGATTACGACCTTGGAAACATATCTTGTCACTATTATGTGGAACTTGAAACAGAACTTGACATCCAGCGATTTGAAACAGCCCTTAATAAGGTTATCAAGCATCAGCCTTCTCTCCGAACAATTGTTCATCAGGATGGTTATCAGCAGGTACTTGATGATACTCCTTATTATAATATTGAAGTAACTGACATGTCGTCTTTGTCAAAGGCTGTACAGAATATGCGGATAAGAGAATATCGTAATAAGGTATCCCACACAATGTTTGAAATGGGAAAATGGCCGTTGTTCAGATTTAAAGCGATGAAGATTGGTGAAGGTAAACATATCCTTTTTGCGGACATTGATGTTATGATAGCAGATGCAGGTAGCTTCTTTATCTTTGGCGATGAGATCATGACCTATTATAATGACGCATCTGCTAAGCCAGAGCCATTCGATTTTGAGTTTTCTGACTATTTGCGATCCTTGGAGAACTTTAAGACTTCGGAAAAATATCAGAAAGATCGAAAATATTGGATGGATCGGATAGATGGTTTCCCAATGCCACCTACACTGCCTGTGTCAGCAGATATATCCATGATTAAAAAGCCGCACTTTAGACGGTTGACAAGAAAATTTGAACGTGAAGAGTATACCGTGTTCAAAAATATTGCCGCAGAACATCAGATTACTCCTGCTGTAATGCTGTGCTGTGCATATTGCAATGTGCTTGCTCTATATTGTGACAAACAGGAATTTTTGATGAACCTCACGATGTTCAATCGCTATCCGTTTTATGAAAAAGTAAACGATATTATGGGCGATTTTACATCCACAATTATCCTCGATGCACAGGTAAATTTAGCTAAGACCTTCTGGGAACAGTGTGTTGTAATGCAGAAACGTTTTGGGGAAGATATTGAGCACAGATGCTTTGATGGCATTGACTTTTTGAAGGAACTCAGCAAGAAAAACAATAACACGCCGTTCCTTGTTCTGGCAGTATTCACTTGTGCAATATTTGGTGATGGTGTAAAGGGCTGGAATGACATTGGTTCTATTAGATATGCTTTAAGCCAGACTTCACAAGTCCTGCTGGACAACCAGATAACTGTTCTTGAAAATGAACTTACAATCGTATGGGATTTTGTGGACAATGCGTTTGATACCTCTATAATAGAGGAAATGTATGATACTTATATCAGCATGATACGGGATATATGTTCAAGAAATGCATATATCAATTGTTTCCCTGAAAAATCTAATCAGATTTTGAAAGAAATCAATTCTCAGTCTGATACAGAAACTGGTATTTGTGACAAATGCTTGCCTGAGTTGAAAGATTCAGAAAGAACCATTCTGTCCCTGTCTGGTATCAATCACTTGATATGCAGTGAAGACAAAAAGCGTGTATTTGTAAATTCATCAGAAGCAAAGAACATTACTGTGTTTGGCGAATTGCTTGCAAAGGCAAGAGAAACTGTATTCCAAAAGGACGATGCAGTAACTGATGATACAGGCATTATGATTGGTAGCTGCAATCAGATTATATCATCGTTGAACGATAAGGAGTGGCCAGGTATTGAAGTGGTCTTTGTGTATGATGATACCCTGACATCAGACTTTGTGACGAAAGTGCGTGAACTTTGCCCAATGGCTGATATTATAAGTCTGATTTGCGATCACGACTTGCCTGTTTTGTATGATATTATCAGTGTTTTTGACAGTGGTAAGATGGGCGGAAGACCAATAAACGGCTTTGAGGTAAGTGTAATGAACCGTTCTGGAGCAACAACACCTGCAAATATAGAAGGTGTGTTGGTTTATAGAACAGCCG
>CAZTUV010000003.1:0-29161 GCA_964616595.1 uncultured Alistipes sp. | reverse complement strand
TAATTAAAAAATATTTATAATTGTTGAACTTTAATATATGAAATAAAATATAATTTAATCTATATTTTTCTTTAATTCATTTATGAAATCAGTTATATCGTTCTGAATCCGTGTTAAACATAGACTTATCCATTGTTCCTCTTCATCAAGAGACATATTTTTATTGGTTTTATAATGTATTCCAGTAACAGCGATATTTCTCATTAAATTATGTATAATTTCATAATAATCTTTTAATTGGTCAACATTTAACGAATCAGGTAAAGACATTAATATTTGATAAGCTGAAAAACAGCTTGTATATTCTAAAAAGCAGTCATATCCCATGTATTTGATAGGTACTTCTAATTTATGACGAATTAAATCAAATCGTTGTATTGAATCAAGAGAACTTTCAAATGGCTTGCCTTTTTCTTCTTTCAACCATTCTATATTTACAGAGAACATGTATGATATAAACAGAAGAAGAGTTGTTGAGGGATTTTCAACATCTTTTTCTATTTTACTAACATGCGTTTGACTTATTCCAAGTTTTTTAGCAAAAGTTATTTGATTAAGATTATTGTTTTTTCTTACAAATTTAATTCTTTCTCCAAGTGTCATTTTGTATATACCTCCAATAAATATGTGAATTTCATAATTTTTACTTGACATATATATGATTCACATATATAATATAATCATAGGTTAGTCATTAACTTATTATAACATAAAAAATATAAAAAGAAAAGAGGTTTAAAAAAAATGCCTAGAAACAAAAACAATGACACTCAGATTGGGAAAGTGATTATGTCACGCCTTGACGAAATGGAACGTTCACAGCAGTGGCTTGCCAGAAAAGTAAACCGTGCGAATGGAACAATAAACTTTATTGTAAAAGGTAGACTCAAACCATCATATGAACTGCTTAAAATGATTGCTTCTGTATTATCCATTGATGTCAAAGTTCTTTCAGACGTTCTTGAAAAAGGTGATAAAAAGTAATGAATAAACACTGGATAACAGTTAAAGAGGTATCTGAAATACTTAATATTTCAGAAAGAGCGGTTAGAAAAAATTGCTTTTCTGAAAAGTATCAATACCACTATGAGAACGGCGTAGGACGTGGAGGAAGGCAGTTGTTAATCAGTCTGTGACCTCTTAAATAAACCTTTAAGAGGTCATTAATTTATATTTTTGAATTGTTAATTTAAATTTATTGTCCCTTGATGATTCTTATAATCCCGTATGTGTTCCGTTGCAGTTTCTATGTGTCCCGTCAAGTCCCATGATAGCCCGTGTAATCCCGTTTTTACATTTTGCGTGACCCACTTTTACATTTTGCATGACCCATTACAATGATATAATATAGTAAATATCGAAAGTAGGAAGATTTTATGGAGTCAATTTTTTTTATAGATACAGAAGTTAGTGAATCTGATAATAAGGTTTATGATTATGGAGCAGTAAATGAGAAGAATGGTATGTTACATACTCATATTTCATCAATATTTTTAGAATTTATTTCATATGCCAAATTCATTTGTGGTCACAATATAATTGACCATGATTTAAAATATATAGATATTCCTGATAAATTTATTTTTATTGATACGCTTTATCTTTCACCACTGATGTTTCCAAATAAGCCATATCATGCACTTTTAAAAGACGACAAGTTTCAAAGTGATGAATTGAATAATCCCCTGAATGATACTTTAAAAGCTATGGAGTTGTTTTGTGATGAAGTAAATGCTTTTAATGAACTGGACAATGATTTAAAAAAGATATATTATACATTATTGCATGAATCTCCTTATTTTTCAGGTTTTTTTCAGTATCTGGAGTTCTCTGAAAAATGCGAACTGGATGCAACAATCTTATCATATTTCTCTGGCAGAATATGTGAAAGTGTCAATTTGTTGGATTTGGCTTTATCCAATCCTATTGAACTTGCATACTGCCTTGCCTTTATTTCTGCAAATGAAGAACATTCATTAATACCTAAATGGGTAATGATGAATTATCCAAGTGTCGATAATATTATAGGGCATTTAAGAAGTACACCTTGTGGCAAATGTGAATATTGTAAAGAACGGCTGAACCCTACAAAATATCTGCGTAAATATTTCGGATATCCGTCTTTTCGTAAGTATAATGATGAACCATTGCAGGAAAATGCAGTAAATGCTGCTGTTTCACACAAATCGCTTCTGGCAATATTTCCGACCGGCGGAGGAAAATCACTGACATTTCAGATTCCGGCTCTTATTGCTGGTGAAACAGAGAAAGGATTAACAGTTGTAATTTCACCATTACAGTCTCTTATGAAAGACCAGGTAGATAATCTTGAAAAGAAAGGCATTGCAGATGCAGTTACAATAAATGGTTTGCTTAGTCCGATTGAAAGAGCTGAGGCGATAGAACGTGTTGAAAGTGGAATTGCATCAATACTTTATATTTCTCCTGAATCACTTCGCTCAGTAACAATTGAAAGGCTATTTCTGTCAAGAAAAATTACAAGATTTGTAATTGATGAAGCTCACTGTTTTTCAGCATGGGGACAGGATTTCCGTGTCGATTATCTGTACATCGGTGATTTTATCCGTGAATTACAGGAAAAGAAAGGCAATGATTGTCATATACCTGTATCTTGCTTTACAGCAACTGCCAAGCAAAAAGTAATAAGCGACATAAAAGATTATTTTTATAAAAAGCTTGGATTAGAACTGGAATTATTTGCAACAAATGCATCAAGGACAAATCTTCATTATAATGTTATTTATAAGGAAAATGATGATGAAAAATATGATACATTACGTATGCTTATAGAACAAAAGAATTGTCCGACTATAGTTTATGTTTCCAGAACAAAACGTACACGACAGATTGCAGAAAAGCTGACAAATGATGGTTTTAAGGTAAGAGCTTTTAATGGCAAAATGGATAGCAGTGAAAAGCAGACTAATCAGGAAGCTTTTATTAATGATGAAGTACAGATAATTGTTGCAACATCGGCATTTGGCATGGGAGTTGATAAATCAAATGTCGGACTTGTTGTACACTATGATATATCAGATTCGCTTGAAAATTATGTTCAGGAAGCAGGAAGGGCAGGACGTGACCAGGCATTACAGGCGGAATGTTATGTTCTGTTTAATAATAGCGATTTAGATAAACATTTTATTTTATTGAATCAGACAAAATTAAGTATGAATGAAATACAGCAAGTATGGAAAGCTATAAAAACTTTGACAAAGACAAGAACAGAAATATGCTGTTCACCATTGGAAGTTGCACGTCAAGCAGGTTGGGACGACAGTGTTTCCGATATTGAAACCAGAGTAAAGACGGCTATTCAGGCTCTTGAAAATGCTGGATATATTAAAAGGGGGAAAAATGTTCCAAGAATATATGCAACAAGTATTCTCGTTAAAAATATGATGGAAGCAGCTAAAAAAATTGAGAATTCTCACAGATTTGCAAATGATATTGAACAGCAGACGGCTAAACGAATTATTAAATCTTTGATTTCAAGTAAAAGTATTTCCAATGATGATAATAGCGATGCAGAATCGAGAATTGACTATCTAGCAGACCGTCTTGGTATAAAAAAATCTGAAATCCTTAATGCTGTTCAGCAAATGCGTGGAGAGGGAATTCTTTCAGATGCAAAGGATTTGACGGCGTATATTCTGAAAACTGATACAGTAAATAAATCACTTTTGGTTTTGCATAAGTTTCAGGCACTTGAACAGTTTTTGCTTGAAAATTTAGATGAGGATAATTTTTGCATAAATTATAAAGAACTGAACGATTCTGCACTTGCAAATGGTATTAAATCAAGTACAGTTAATGCAATAAAAACGCTGTTTTATTACTGGACTATAAAAAACTACATTGAAAAAGAGCAGGATGAGGAAACAAAAAAAGTAATTATCGTTCTGAAAATCAAACTTAAAAATCTTGCTGAAAAACGAATAAAAAGCTACAAAATTGCGGAGTTTATCGTTCATTATCTTTTTAAGCACAGTAATTCTCAGGCAAGTGGAACAGAAGAAGTACTGGTCGGTTTTTCTGAGCTTGAATTGAAACTTGCATATAATTCTCAATTTAATTTTGATATTTCCGAAAATGATATTGAAGAAGCATTGTTATTTTTATCGAAAATAGGTGCTGTAAAATTAGATGGTGGATTTCTTGTTCTGTACAACGGAATAAGATTGAAACGGCTTATTCTTGATAATAAAATTCGTTATAAAGTTGATGACTATAAACAACTCAGTGAATTTTATAAACAGAAAATTCAGCAGATACATATAATCGGAGAATATGCAAATATGATGGTTCGTGATTACAAAGCAGCATTGAAGTTTGTAAATGATTATTTCCAAATGGATTATAAAAAATTTCTGTCACATTATTTTTCCGGTGAGCGTGCTGTACAAATAGAGCGTAATATTACTCCTGAAAAATACCATCAACTTTTTGATACACTTTCACCAAAACAACTTGAAATCATAAACGATAATTCAGCACCATATATTGTTGTGACGGCAGGTCCGGGAAGCGGAAAAACAAGAGTATTAGTGCATAAATTAGCAGCATTACTTTTATTGGAAGATGTAAAACATGAACAACTGTTGATGTTGACATTTTCGAGAGCTGCTGCAATTGAATTTAAACAGCGTTTACGTGAACTTATCGGTAATGCAGCACATTTTATTGAAATAAAAACGTTTCATTCATATTGTTTTGATTTAATCGGAAAAATCGGAAATTTGCAGGATTCTGAAAATATTGTAAGAGATGCTGCGGAACTGATTCAGAATGGCGATGTTGACCTTGGCAGAATAACAAAAACTGTTCTTGTAATTGATGAAGCTCAAGATATGGACGAAAATGAATTTAACCTTGTTAAAGCTTTAATGGCAAGAAACGACGATATGTGTATTATTGCTGTTGGTGATGATGATCAGAATATTTATCAGTTCAGAGGCTCAGATTCAAAGTATCTCAGGTCATTTATAACAGAACATAATGCTGTACAGTATTCACTTGTGGATAATTACAGAAGTTGTCGCAGTGTTGTTAACTTTGCAAACAGATTTGCCAGTGATATTTCTCAGAGAATGAAAACCGAAAATATAGTTCCCGTTTCTGAAAACAATGGAGAGGTTAAGATTATAAAGCATAGTGGTTGTAATATGGAAATTCCCATTGTCAATGATATTATCTCATCATCAGTTAAGGGTACAACCTGTATTCTTACAAACACCAATCAGGAAGCTTTAACTGTTTTAGGATTGCTGAAACAGAAAAATATCCCGTCAAGGCTTATTCAGTCAAATGACGACTTTGATATGTATAATATTGCAGAAATAAGATATTTTATAAAAAAACTTGAGATATATAATGCATTACCTGTTATAAGTGATAAACAATGGGATAAAGCGGTTGAACAATTAAAAGAAAGGTATTCAAAAAGCGAGTTTTTGCCTGATTTACTTGACATATTGAATACATTCAGGCAAACAAATACTAAAATATATCGTACTGATTTACTGATGTTTCTGCATGAATCTAAACTTGAAGATTTTTGTAAAAGTGAACAGGGGATTATTGCCGTTTCAACTATGCACAAATCAAAAGGTAGGGAATTTGACAATGTTTTTATGCTGTTGAATAATGTTCCTGTTGATAATGATGAGGCTAAAAGAAAAATTTATGTAGGCATTACACGTGCTAAAAAGCTGCTTCATATTCATTATTCGGGTCAGCAATTTGATAAGTATTCTGAAATGGCAACGTATTTTGAAGAAGATACTGTTTTATATCCTAGTCCAGATGAACTGATATTACAGTTGTCTTATAAAGATGTATTTCTTGATTACTTCAAAGATAAAAAGCAGTTAATATTAATGAAACTTTATAGCGGATTGCATCTAAGCATCAGAGGTAACAAACTTTATTTAGATTCACAGAATAAAGCTGTATTGCAATTTTCATCAGCCTGCAATGAAAGAATTAAGAAAATTATATCAGAGGGATATCAGCCTTATGATGCAAAAATAAGGTTCATCTGTGCATGGAAAGGAAAAGATGATACTTATGAATCTGCAGTAATACTTCCTGATATTTATTTTAAAAAAAGAAGCTTATATTGTGTTGAATAAAAAAGTTACTGTTGTTACACCGTCTGAACAGGTTAAAAGTGATTTTAATATGCTTTTGACACAGATTGAAGTCTGCGAGGAAAGGACGATTAATATTACAACTTCAAAATAAGCTCAACAAAGACTAGCTTATTTAAGCGGTAGCTACTTATGAATCGTTCTACTGGATGCAGTTTTAAGTACAGATATGTTTTGAGTATATAAATGATATTTTGATGCAAGTTTTAGATTTACAGTTGTCCGCTTCATACAGCATATCAATTCTTTCAATTGTATCAGGAAAAATATACAACGGAAATTTCACCTTGGTATCATCGGAAACTGTCTGTTTTTCGACGGTTTCCTTTTCTTTTTCACTTCTTGACTTCATGATTTTCTGAAACCTCCCTTTCTGACTGCTTTCAGAATTCTCGACAAGCAAGCTTTTGAACACCGTCATCGGAAACTCCACTGACAACGCATATCCGTTGTTCATCAAATGTACTTTCATAAAAAATCACTCTCCGTTTTCATTTTCTGTATTTTCTTCCGTGGGGTTTTAAATTTCATTGATTTTATCCACAACTTCCTGCGGATAATCAATGCCCTCAAAGGTACACCAGCTTATCCAGTTCCCCTCCGAAACAGGCAATTTAACGACATTTCCGCTTTCAGCAGATGCAAAAATCACTTCACCATTGCCAACGTAAATTCCAAATTGACTGCCGTCGAAAAGTCCGATTCCTGCGATGTCAGGCATTGTATCAAGTCCTCCGATTTCATTATAAATCAGCGTGTCAACGTCTGTATCAAAGGTTTTTTCAGACGGTACATACCGCAGATATCCCATGATTAATCCGACATTATCCGCACAGCGATACCGCAAATTTTCGTCCATTTCACCGAAACAATTTTCCTGAAATCCCCAGCCTGAAACGTAAGCGTTCCTTACCCAAGCCGCCATATCAGCACAGTTTTTCGTACCTGAATCCGTAAACATATATTCGTTTATTGTGGCGTTCATCACCATGAAGTAACTCCGCATGAAGTCCTCGTAATTAATCTCAAGCCCGTAAAAATTGTTGATATCCGAAATCAGAGCTTCATTGTTTTCATTCCTGAACATCTCCGCATAGCCCGAAAAATCAACAATCTGACCGCTTTCAAAGTACGAAAAATATATAAGCTGTGCCTTGATAATCTGCTCCTGAAGTCCGGCTGCATACATTGAATCAGCGATTGCCTGACCGCCTTCATAATTGAATTCATTGCTCCCTGACTTTCCGGAGACATTCCGGACATGAAATCCGTTTCATCGAAATTCACCGATATATCGGGACTTTCAATCTGTCCAATGCCCAAAAGAACAGCTATCGGTGCAAACAATAAAAACAGCAATCCGACTGCTGTGCTGCCGATTATCAGCAGAATTTTATTCCGCTTTTTCTTGTCAAGTACAGTATCTACCGCAAGTTTTTTCAGCAGTGTCTTTGTGGCTGCAGCTATTGCTTCGGTCATCTTCCGCCCGCCTTTCCGAACAGCTTTTCCTTGTAAGACGTAGCGATAACCTGTAGTAAATAGCGTTCATTGCCGCATCGGTACAGACAGATTCCACGCTCAGGATACTGAATCAGACAGTATTCTGAATGCTCAACCTTAAACGTATCCATGAAATCCACAGGGGAGATGTTGCCAGGATTGAACAGAAAATGGTAGCTCGGAACTCTGAACAGAGGCTTGGTAAACTCCTTTATTTCTGGCAGAAAGAAGTCCTCGATGTTCTGACTTGCCAGAATAAACGACGATTCTTTTTTGCGGACACGCTTCATGCCGTTGCGGTTATATTTGTTAAAAATAAATACAATTTATCTATGGCTGCAACGGTATTTCCACATACCAGAAGCTGATTGCTCATGTAGCTAAGAATGTTGAAAAGCAACGTATCTTTGAGTCTTTTATTGGTGTCTATGAGACCTTTCACGCTTAAACATATAAACTAACCATCACGGATATTCGTGTGACCATTGAAATATTTCGACTCAGAGCCCTTGCACATTGAGTGCAATCCCAGACAGATATTCTGTAAGATTTTTTCGGTATACAGGTGTTTTTTCTCGCTGTCAAACGCCATGAACCCCTTTTTCACAAGGTTGTACAAGTCCTCAGCGGTCGGATAATCGGTCGGTTTCAGAACGCTGAAATCTGTAAAATCATCGATTCCAAAATGTGCATACAGCTTCATCAGCATGATTTCTATGGTGTCAATTTCGCTGTCCGTGAAGTTCTTATAAGCCCTGAAAAAGTCCTTTAAATAGCTGATATGCTGCGATAATCTTGTGACTTTTCTGAACATTTCGGGACTGTCATCCGTGGATTTTTCACCGTCGCTCCACGCCTTTGGTTCAAGCGGATTTATCATGAATTCTCCTGACATCATGTCGATGTACGTGCCACCGAGATTTAAACATAGTTCCTTGTATTCATGTTCAGGGTCTAAAATCAGCACACTTTTTCCTGCCTCACGCTGATTGCAAATCAGCAGTTTCATCAGGATGGATACTTCGGGTATGTTGATATTGTTTATCACAGCAAACGTATTCGTAATTTATGGGATAAAAAAGATACCCATAATGTTGAAATTATAAACGCTGATTTGCGTCATTATATTCTTGTTCTCTCAAGAAAAAGTAGATGTTTCACAAGAAAAACAGAAACACTTTATTCCGTTGTTGCTGTATTCATTGATGTTTATAATCAATTCGGCTTAGCTAAATACAAATACTGTCAGCGTAAGAAAAATAGCGAATTATCTTTCTGTGTTATTGACTTCCTTTAACAACGCTATTGGTCACTTCTGCCAAATACTGAAACAATAAGAATAATGAATTTTTTATCAAATACTGTTTTTTCTATGCTTTCGAGAATCCTATTCAATTTTATCCATAAAAAAGTTTTAGCCCCGATTCGTCTGATAAAATCGGGGCTTTTAAGCATAATAACCTTAGCAAAGTTTTATTGCTAAGGTTACATTATTTTATTCACTTGTATGCAACTTTCATTGCTACGCCAAATTAACTTTTGGACTCAATCCTTTCATAATTTTTAGCAGAATATACACTTCATCGGTATCACCTTTAAAAATATTTCTGATTCACTGACCAGATACAACGTTCACTCTTTCGCTCTGTGAACTCAAATTATAACATTTCTTTTCATTGGAATCAAATCCCTGCACTAGAATTTTATGGGTCATATATCTTAAAGACTAATCGTCGTAATTTCAGATAATCCTGTATCTTAAAAAATAGATATTAACCTTTTTTCCAAAAAGATTCAGTAATACGTCAGCCTTATGATTGAAAAAACACTACACGTCACTTACTCACCGGAACAAGTTTCAAAAACCTATATTCCCAAAAAAGCATTATTCACAATCATTCAGCAAGTCCGCATCATACTGCTGTTCAATTAAATCTTCCACCGGACTCACTTTCCTTTCCGCCTTAATAATTTACATTGAGGAAAAACTCAAACCAAGTAAATTCAGCTATTGGAAACATCTTTTACTATGTTTCCCTTTCGTTGTATATATAATAACACATATTTTGTAATTTGTCAACAGTATTTTTCTACAAAGCAATAAAAAAATAGGTAATTTCGTCACAATAAACAATTGCATCAGTTATCTGTAATGCAATTTGCACAAGAATAAATGACGTATTTTTCCGCTTGCAATTTTGTTATAAGTAATGTATAATGTAAATATAATATTGTTTATGCCAAATGGAGGTTTATTATGTCAGATATGAATGAATTTACACCCGAACTTTTTGAACTCATTGATTCAAATGGTAACAAGAAATGCTTTGAACTTGTTGATGCTGTTGAAATGAATGGTGAACAGTATTTTGCTATGTTGCCAGCTATTGAAGATGATGATTTCCTTAATGCTAATCTTGAACTTGTAATTTTAAAAGTTGTTTACGAAGATGGCGAAGAAATTCTTGCGTCCATAGACGATGAACAGGAATTTGAAGAAGTCTCACAATATTTCATGAACGATATCGAAAACGCTTACGAAGACGCTGAAGAATACGAAGAAGATTGATTACATATTCGGGACAGATATTTATTATGTCTGTCCCTTATTAATTACAAATGAGTTTCTGTAAATTTAAGAATATGTTATTAAATGTCTTGTAAATTTTGCTGAAATATGATATGATACTATAAGTAATAATTACGCAAGGGGGAAAATTCTTGAAAAGACTTTTGATTCTTTTAGGAAAAATAATTGTAAAGCTTCTTAACCTTATGGGACGCAACGCCGGAAATCTTCCAGGTATAATATTATGGCATCTGTCGGGACATAAATGTTGTTCAATATTCAAAGTGGATTGTCCTGTTATAGCTGTTACCGGAACAAACGGTAAAACTTCCGTTACCAACTGTATTGCCCAGCTCTTTGAAAAAAGTGGGAAAAAAATAATCATTAACCGTGAAGGTAATAACCTTGATACTGGAATATGTTCTCTTTTATTAAGGCATTGCGATATGTCCGGACGTGTAAAAGCTGATTATCTTATTCTTGAAACCGATGAATCTCATGTACCTGTTGTATATTCGCAGTTTAAACTCGAAACATTAGTGGTTTTGAACTTCTTCCGTGACCAACTTGACAGAAATGGTGAAATGGAAACTCTTATTCAAAAAATAAATGGATTCTGTAAGACATTTGACGGAAATCTTATTCTGAATGGCGATGACCCTAATACCGCTCGTCTTGGACGTGCTAACCCTGCAAATAATAATGTTAAATATTTCCATGCTGAACCGTATAAATTCGCTACCAATAAAATATTTGAAGCATCTGAAGGGCGTTTCTGTCCTTTTTGCGGAGAGCCTCTCGAATATGAATACTATCAATACTCACATATAGGGAAATTTATATGTAATAAATGTAATTTCGGAAATTATACACCATACATTACAGCAAGTAACATCGACCTTGAAAAACCTTCATTTATGGCAGATGGTAAAACTTATTCCCCTAAACTTAACAGTATTTATAATGTATATAATATGACTGCTGTTGCAGGTATTTCTAAACTCTATAACCTGAATCCAAAAGTTACTGACAATGTTATTTCAAATTATACCATAAATAACGGACGTATGGAAACTTTTATGTTGGGTGACAGAAAAGCTACTTTAAATCTTGCCAAAAATCCTGTCGGTGCTAACATGACCCTTCGTGTGATGAATGAAATGAATGGCGATAAAGAATTATTATTTGTTCTTAATGACAATGTAGCTGACGGACTTGATGTTTCATGGATTTGGGATATAAATTTCAGTATTTTTGAAAGAGTTACAAGAGTAGTTACTTCTGGTACAAGAGCTTACGATATTGCAGTAAGAATAAAATGTTCCGGCTATGAGCCACAAAATATAGTAGTATGTCCGGATTTGGACGATGCCGTAAAAGAACTGGCTAAAACAAAAGGCAGAAAGTTTGTTATTGCCAATTATACGGCAGTACAACCTACAAGACAAGCTTTAAAACGCTATTCCGAAAACAAAGGTGATGAAAATGAACAATAAAATAAAAATTCTTCATATGTATGCTGATATGCTTGACCTTTATGGAGATAGTGGTAATATGGAAATCCTTAAATACCGTTGCACTAAACGCAACATAGAATGTATAATAGATAAATATTCCATAGATGATGATATGCCGTATTTTCCGGAATATGACCTTATTTATATAGGCGGTGGTGCTGACCTTGAACAACAACATATTTCAGCTGACCTTCTTAAATGTCGTACCGGTATTAAAAAAGCTTATAAAAATGGTAGTTTTTTATTTTTGATATGTGGCGGTTATCAGCTTATGGGTAAATATTACCGTGATGCAGATGGCAACGAAATAAAAGGTCTTGGATTATTCGATTATTATACAGTTGCACCGTCAAGCCGAAAAAAAAGATGTATAGGAAATATTGTTATTCAAACATCAATTACTGGACAGCCTGTAAAAATAGTAGGATTTGAAAATCATGGCGGTCAGACACATGATGTTAAAACACCTTTTGGTGAAGTGCTTTATGGTAACGGAAATTGCTCTAAAAGTCCGTCAGAAGGGTATTTTGAAAAAAATGTTATAGCGACTTATCTTCATGGACCACTCCTTTCAAAGAATCCCGAAATCTCAGATTATATGATAAAATATTGCATCAATCGTAATTCTGATAATATTATTGAATTAGTAAAACTTAATGATACTTTAGAAAATGATTGCCGTAAAGTTATGCTTGAAAGACTTCTTAATAAATAAATATTATTGTTCTGATACAGAGGAACTGAATTATTGCATGACAAAAGGATAAAACCTTGCAGATACAGCCTGTCAATATTAAAATTCCAAAAACCAATGATTAAACTTTCTTTTGACTTTTTTTGCAGAATGAAGGACGGACATAAAATCCGCCCTTAATTTTTTTCAGCTTTGAAGATTTCCCTTTATAATGAGAGTACTTACTCCGGGTTGAACTGACCATGCACCTGTCTGAGTATCTTGTGTGAATGTTGCTGCCGGAACTGTAACTTGATTGGCAATCGTTACAAATTCGCCTGTTGTACTGTCATAAGTGTAATTTTGACCTTCCGTCCATAATACACCATTGAACGTTGCGGTAAGTGATGTCAGAACTGGACTGAACACATCACGGAAAATTACATCATCATTAACAGATGATGCTATATTGCCAAAGTTTTGTATTACAAAAGTATAGGTTACTGCTCCGTTTTCTTCTACTTCAGTAGGCGTTAAAGATTTGCTTATTGAAAGGTCTGCTGAATTTTCAGGTGTTACAGTTTCTGATACATTGATGTCTGCAAAATTATTACCACTGATAGTAGCATTATTTGTAATACTGCCATCAGTTCCTAAAGGTGCAAACTGATTAGGTTTTGTTGAATATATTAAAACAGCATTTCCATTGGCTGGAACGCTGA
Source organism: uncultured Alistipes sp. (assembly GCA_964616595.1). GTDB lineage: Bacteria > Bacillota > Clostridia > Oscillospirales > Ruminococcaceae > Ruminococcus. The sequence goes on along the minus strand of CAZTUV010000003.1, from coordinate 16,007 downwards.
TGTTTTCAATAGTAAGCGGACTTGTTTCTGTAACAGTTGGAGTTGTTTGCTTTATGCCATTAATATAAAGCGTTACAGAATCCTGAACGTATGTTAACGGCACTACTTCTGAAACAGTTTCTGAAGGTTTGTATGAACCCAGATTATCAGTGATTTTTATCCCGTTATAAGCCATATTTCCATTATTAACTATACTTACAACATAAACAATATCATCATTAATTGAATACGTATCAAGAATAGAATTCTTAACAGCTGACAAAACTTCAACAATTTCACCAGTAGTTATATTTGAACTTCTGACATTACCATTATATGACAATGTTGCCTGATTGTAGAAAGTTGCCATAAATAATCCTCCTTTTCAGTAATTAGGAAGTATATTTCCCATAACATTATATGCAACAAAATCAAAGATTGATATATTATTACTTTAACATTTTTAAGTCCCCTGATATTTCTTTGATTCTCTATAAAATTCAAGGTTGACAAATTCAAATATAAATTATATAATGTATTTATCTATGCTGATTGGAGGTATGTCAGTGAATACATTTTTATTTATTATTGCATTTGTCATTACAACGATTGTTATATTGGTTTTCTGGCATGAAATCAAAGATAACAATAAAAACAAAAAATCTGCTCTGCTTACGAATATTCAAAGTATTGCAAGAGGTATAACGGTCTTTATGGCAAGTGTGGCTATTACAGATAAACTTGGAATGATAGATTTTGGAATATATTCCGGTTCATATTTTTTTATGGGAGTAGTCTGTATAATTGCATATATTCTATGTGCAATCAATAATAAACATAAACTACCGGTTATTTCTCATTCTGTCAAAGTTATTTTTTTTGCATTTATTTTAGAATTAACTTTATTTAATTGTCCGGTATATCGTATGTGGTTCGGAAATTATTCTACAATCACTTGTAAAGCAGGTGACTTTACCATTCAAAGTGGTGGCACATATCGTGCAGATGAACATGATGTATACGTTTGTGGCGGTGAGGAACTTGTGCTTACTATTCCGGAAGTAAACACCCCTTTAAGTACAGTATATGTTGATATGTACCTTGAAGGAAATACCAGAGCCGTTGACTTCTGGATAGATGCTACCGATGAAACACAAAGTTTCTCACCACGTGAAAGAATAGCTCATACAATAGTTTCACGCAAACAGCAACAGTCACATTATTTACAATGCGAACTTTCCGGAAACGTTGGAGAAGTTGTGGTACGTCTTCAACCACAAAATGGTGGTTCAGCATATGTAGAGTCAATAACTTTAAATATGCCAATTGCAATGGAAATATCATGGATAAGATTTCTTCTTATAGTGTCAATTAGTGTATTTATATATACAGTAATAAAAGAAGGTTTCATGAAAAGAGGAATAAATGAAAATCTTAAATTTTGTCGTATTTCTGCTATATTAATAACAACATTCATGTGTATCTGTGCAATATGGGTTACAAACTATCGTATTGACGACCGAACATGGAAGGAAGAATTTACAAAAACTTCTGGAAACCAGGTCACACAACAACTTGTCGACGCCTTCATTGATGGCAGAACATATTTATATCCTCAGCCTGACGAAAATTTAACGGAATTCGATAACCCATATGACAGACAGCACCGTGAAGCTGAACTTTCATCAGAATGGGACGAGAATTATAGTTCAAACTCCGCATGGGACCATGTATACTTTAATGGGAAATTCTATTCATATTACGGAATAGCACCAGTTATACTTTTATTTTTGCCATATCATTTAATTACTGGATATTATTTTCCGGATTCAGCAGCTGTGCTGATATTTGCGGTTATTGGAATGATTGGTTTATCCTTTATGTTTACTAAATTTACAAAAAAGTTTTTCCCAGAACTTCCAACCGGAATATTCATAATAAGTCTCATAATAATACAAATGGTAAGTGGGGTATGGTATAGTATCGGCAGACCTTTGTTTTATGAAATAGCAATGTCGGCAGGATTTGCATTTATGACGTGGGCATTTTATTTTCTTTTTTCTGCCAATATAATTGGAAAAGGCAAAATATCTCTTTCTAAAACTGCTATATCTTCATTGTTGTTTGCACTGTCAGTATTAAGCAGACCAACTACCGTATTATATTGTATATGTGCAGCTATATTCATGATAGTTGCCATGAATAAATTCAAAGATAATGAAAATAAGAAATTTTTAAATAAAAACAGTATTCGTTATCTTATATGTGCAATTTCACCCATGGCTTGTCTTGGAATAATACAAATGATTTATAACTATGTAAGATTCGACTCACCATTTGAATTCGGAATACAGTATTCATTAACTATAAATGATTTCAGAAACGCTGAATTCCATTGGTTGTTATCACTTATACCATTCTGGAATTATTTATTTAATACGCCTGTTTTTTCAACTGAATATCCGTTTATTTCTGCTAATTTTCAGGATATGGGCGTTGGTGGATTCTTTTATAATGATTCATCATCAACGCATAATGTTTGTGGATTGTTCTTCCTTGCATTGCCGATGTTCGGGTATCTGCTTTCTGGAAAAGCTATTAAAACTCTTCCTAACCGTCACGAGAAAATTCAAAAATCCCTATATATATTATTTCCATGTATAATAATTCCATTAATAATAATATGTTCTGTATGGGAAAGCGGTTATTCCATAAGATATATGACAGATTTTGCATGGCAAATGCTTATAGGAGCATATGTTATAATCTTCTGTCTTTACCAAAAATGCAATGAACCAATTAAAAAAATATTAACTATATTTTTGTGTGTATCTCTTGTATGGACGATTATTGTAAGTGGTGTTCAATCTGTCAACCAAGCATTTCGTTATTGTGATATGCATTGGGACTACCCTGAAATAGCTTACGAAATTAAGAAAATTTTTATGTTCTGGACTTAATATGAAACCGGACGTTTAATATGCGTCCGGCTTTTTTTATAAATACTTATTATATATAAGGAGTGTTACTATGAATATATATCAAAACTGCCATTTATGTCCAAGAAATTGCGGAATAAACAGATATAAACAAAAAGGATTTTGTGGAATGGGTGCTGAACTGGTTTCAGCAAAAGCAACTCTCCATCAATGGGAAGAACCTTGTATATCTTATAAAAATGGAGCAGGCACAATATTTTTTACAGGTTGTAATTTGCATTGTTGTTTCTGCCAGAATAATTTGATAAGCAACCAACTATTCGGAAAACCTGTTACAGACAGGCAATTATCTGAAATTTTCTTATCATTACAGGATAAAGGTGCTGACAATATAGAACTTGTAACACCAACACATTTTATTCCAGATATAATAAATGCTCTTGAACTTGTTAAACATAAACTTGAAATTCCTATAATATATAATTCCGGTGGGTATGAACTTCCAGAAACTATTAATATGCTTAATGGATATATAGATATTTATATGCCTGATATAAAATATTTTTCATCAGAAGTTTCGGCACGTTATTCAAACGCACCTGATTATTTCAAATATGCATCAGAATCTGTTCTTGAAATGTATAGACAGACTGGAAAGCCAATATTCAATAGTGACGGAGGTCTTATACATGGTACTTTAATACGACATCTTGTTTTACCTGCCAACCGTCATGATTCTATGAAAATTATAAAATGGATTTCAGAAAACGTTCCCGATGCACTGGTCAGTATAATGAGTCAATATACGCCATTTGAATTTATTGATGAAAGATTTTCAGAAATAAAACGTCATCTTACAAAAATGGAGTACAACAGCGTGGTTCGTTATGCTGAAACTCTTGGCATAAATGGATATACACAGCAAGCATCATCAGTTGGTGAAAAATATATACCGGATTTTGATTTGGCAGGTTTATAATGCTATACTGTTGCTCCCTTTAAAAATAATATTTTATCATTTTTCAATTCAACCCTTATAGCGTCGCCGTTTCTTATTTCAGAATTCACTATCATTTTTGCCAGTTCATTTTCAACAAGTTCAGTAACACGTCTTTTTATTGGTCTTGCACCGTATTTTTCTGTTTCCTTGATGGAAGCAATTGTTTCAATAACTTTTGTCGAATAGCTGAGTTCTATTCCAAGATTTTTAGCACGTAACCGTAAATTTTCGAGAGCAATACGGCTTATTTTCACAAGGTCGTCATACATCAGGGATTTAAATACTATCAGTTCATCGATTCGATTAATAAACTCTGGTGTAAAATGTTCTCTGAGACTTGATATAATATAGTTTTCGTTTGCTGAATCCGGATTTTCATTAAATCCGACAAATGATTTCTTGTTTAATTTATCTGCCCCTATATTTGAAGTCATAATTATAATACAATTTCTAAAATTAGCTTTTTTCATTGTGGAATCAGTAAGAATACCATCATCAAGTATCTGTAAAAGTACGTTTAACACTTCAATATCTGCTTTTTCAATTTCATCAAAAAGCAATAATGAATAAGGATTCCTGCGTATTTTTTCACAAAGGTTACTTGGCTGTTCATCGTAACCAGCATATCCGGGAGGAGCTCCTATAAGCTTTGAAACAGAATGTTTCTCCATATATTCGGACATATCAATTCTTATAAAATTGTTATTAGAATTATACATACAATCTGCTAAAGCTTTTGCAAGTTCAGTTTTTCCGACACCAGTAGAACCGGCAAATAAAAATGATGCCGTCGGACGATTGCAGTCACGTAACCCGGATTTAGCACGACATATCGCATTAGTAATTTTGTTTATAGCATTTTCATGACCTATAACCCGTTCTGACAGTTTTTTCCTTAAATTATCCAGTTCGTTGTAGTCACGAGTTCTTATTTTATTAAGTGGAATGCCGGTTTTCATAGAAATAACTGAAATAATATCATCTTTCAACACCCTGTGACGAACATTGTTATCAGCAATTTTTCTTATTCCGCTAAGACGATTTTTAGCTGTATTCATATTTATATATTCTGTATTTCCATTATAACGAATCTTTGCACAGGCACAGGCTTCATCAAGTACGTCAATAGCTTTATCGGGCAAAAAACGTTCGGATATATATCGGACAGACAGATTTACTGATAATGATACGATTTCCGGACTTATTTCAACTCCATGAAAAACTTCATAATTATTTTTCAGACCATTAATGATTTCAATACAATTTTCAATTGAAGGTTCTACGACATTAATAGGTTGAAAACGTCTTTCCAGAGCAGTATCTTTTTCAATATTTTTTCTGTATTCTTCAAAGGTCGTTGCACCTATTATCTGAAGTTCTCCTCTTGCAAGTTGAGGTTTCATTATATTTGCGGCATCAATTGCACCTTCTGCCGCACCTGCTCCGACAATTGTATGGATTTCATCAATAAAAAGAATTATGTTACCTGCATTTACTGCCTCATCAAGACAAGCTTTTACACGTTCCTCAAAATCCCCCCTGTATTTCGCCCCTGAAAGCAACGATGTAAAATCCAATGAAAATATAAATTTATTTTTAAGTGATTCCGGAACAAGATTACGTACAAAAAGTTCGGCAACGCCTTCAACGATAGCAGTTTTTCCAACACCTGCCTCTCCTATAAGACATGGATTATTTTTATTTCTTCTTGACAAAACCTGAAGAACTCTTTCAATTTCATTTTGTCTGCCTATAAGCGGGTCGTTTTTCCTTATAACAGAAATATCTGTAAGATTTTTTCCATATCTGAATAAGTTAGGGAATTGTGATACTTTTGGCTTTACTGCCTCAAAAAGTTCAGACTGAACCTCCGACGAATGAATTAAATTCAATCCACCACATATTCCGGTAAGATTGCCACCTAATTTTTTTATTATAGTACAGGCACTGCATGAAGATTCACGGATAATTGCTGATAAAATATGTTCCGGAGTAGCCTGACGTTTTTTATCTGTCAATGCAATATTATAAGAAGATTCAAGAACTTTTTTAGTAGTAACTGTAAAATATCTCTGATTTAATATAGATGGTGTTCCCCGTCCCACAAGATGTATAATTTCACGTTTAAGGTCATCATAGGTAACGCCATTTTCTATAAGAATTTCAGCAGCACCTGTTGTGCCATCGGCAGTAATGGATAGCAATATATGTTCGCTGCCAATGTAGGTATGTCCAAATTCCGATGCTATACTTATTGCATTTTCAATAATCCACACCGCTTTTTTAGTAAACTTATCTGTATTTATCATGATTACGCCCTCCTGAAAATAACACCTGACTATATTATGCCACTATTTCTATGCGATAACTGTCGAATATTGAAATTGAAAAAAATTTCTGTAACACTTTTTTCAATATAGCATAATATGTACTATGAAGCTAAATAAAACGCTTCAAATAATAAACAAGGAGTTATTTATTATGTGTAATTCATGTTTTGAAGGCAATAACTGCTGGTGTATAATTCTTCTCATATTCCTTTTCCTTATAATCTGCGGAGGTTGCGGAAATAATAATAATGATTGTGGCTGTGGTTGCAATAACAACTGCGGTTGTGGCTGTTAATCATAAAAAATAGGGACGCTCTTCTGAACGTCCCTGATTTTATGCGATATCTGCAAATCCAATAATTTCATTGCGTTTATTTGTGAGAATAGGTTGTGAATTTCCTATAATACTATCAGCAGTAACAGTAACTTTAGATATATCTCCATCAGAAGGCACTGAATACATAGCTTTCATAAGAGTATTCTCAAGAATAGAACGTAATCCTCTTGCACCTGTTTTTTGAGCAATTGCCTTTTTAGCTATTTCAATAAGGGCGTCATTTTGTATTTCAAGTTCAACGTTATCATATTCAAAAAGCTTTTTATATTGTTTTACAAGAGCATTTTTTGGTTCTGTGAGTATTCTTACAAGTGAATCTTCGTCCAATTCTTCAAGTACCGATATAACCGGAAGTCTGCCGATAAATTCAGGAACCATACCAAACTTAACCAAATCTTTTGGTACAACCTTTTTAAATATATTATCTTTTTGTTCAATAGTATTTTTTACTTCGCCGCCAAAACCGATAGTGGATTTACCTATACGTTTTTGAATCTGTTTTTCAAGACCGTCAAAAGCACCACCACATATAAAAAGAATATTTTTAGTATTGATTTGAAGATTTTCCTGATTAGGGTGTTTTCTGCCGCCCTGAGGAGGAACATTTGAAACAGTACCTTCAATAATCTTAAGGAGTGCTTGCTGAACTCCTTCGCCACTTACATCACGTGTAAGAGAAGTATTTTCAGATTTACGTGCAATCTTATCTATTTCGTCGATATAAATAATACCTTTTTCTGCGGCTTTTATATCATAGTCTGCCGCCTGAATAAGTCTTAACAGAACGTTTTCTACATCATCACCGACGTAACCTGCCTCAGTAATTGTAGTTGCATCTGCAATTGCAAAAGGAACATTAAGCATTTTAGCAAGTGTCTGTGCAAGGAAGGTCTTTCCTACGCCGGTAGGGCCGAGAAGAAGAATATTACTTTTTTGAAGTTCTATATCATCGACATTTTCATTAGATTCATTTTCAGAATGATTCATAATACGCTTATAATGATTGTACACTGCTACAGAAAGCGAAATTTTTGCATCATCTTGACCTATTACATATTCATCAAGAAAACGTTTAATTTCAATAGGTTTAAGAAGTTTAACATCTTTGGAATCAAACTTTTTTTCTGGCTGAACGGCTTTTTGTTTAGCCTTTACCATACCTGAACCATAAAGCATTTCATAGCAATAACATACACATTCATCACAAATGTTAGAAAATCCTGCTGAAAACATACTTTTTGTCTTGTTTTCACCTTTGCCACAAAAACTGCACGATTTAAAAGCTTCGTTCATAAGCGACCTACCTTTTTTCTATTACCTTGTCAATAAGACCATATTCAAGTGCTTCATGGGCATACATATAGTTATCACGTTCAGTGTCAATTTGAATCTGTTCGATAGGCTTGCCAGTATTTTGGGCAAGAATTTCATTCATTTTCTGACGGGTTCTTACAAGGTGGTCAGAATGAATTTTTATATCTGTACATTGTCCTGAAAGTCCTCCGGATATAAGAGGCTGATGAATCATAATTTCGCTGTTAGGAAGGGAGAATCTTTTTCCCTTTGCACCTGATGAAAGCAAAAATGCACCCATTGAAGCAGCCATACCAATACAAATAGTTGAAACATCACACTTAATATAATTCATAGTATCATAAATTGCCATTCCAGCAGTAATTGAACCACCAGGACTGTTAATATAAAGTGAAATATCCTTTTCGCTGTCTTGACTTTCAAGATAAAGAAGCTGTGCTACAACAAGGCTTGCAGTAGCGTCATTTACCTGGTCTGAAAGCATAATAATTCTGTCATTGAGAAGTCTGGAGAAAATATCATATGACCTTTCGCCACGGCTTGTCTGTTCAACAACATAAGGTACTAAAGTACTCATTATTCATCGCCCCTTCTAAAAAAATATGCTGTTCCGCCATTCGACAGAACAGCAACATATTATATATTTCAGTTTTAGATAAAAACTGATTATTCAGCTGTTTCTTCTTTTGTTTCTTCTGCTGTTGTCTTAATAAGTTCAACTGCTTTCTGAACCTTCAAATCCATTACATAATCGTCAAATGGTATAAATTTCTTAATAGTTTCAACATCAACGCCATTAGCCTTGGCAACATCTTCAAGACCTGCATTGATTTCTTCTTCAGAAACTTCAAAGTTTTCGATTTCTGTAATCTTTTCAAGAGCAAGTCTGAGTTTAACTTCATTAACAGCTCTTTCTCTGTAAGATTCTCTGAAATCGTCCATATTCATGCCTGTATATTGGAAATAAAGCTTTATATCCATACCCTGCTGAGAGAGTTGCTGTTCAAATGTACGTACGATTGAATCAATTCTCTGTTCAAACATACAATTTGGAATAGGTGAATCAACTTTTTCAATAAGAGCGTTCATAAGCTGATTTTCAAAGTCAGAATCTGCCTGATTTTTAGCAGCTTCTTCAAGCTTTGTTCTGATATCTGCTCTGTATTCATCAACAGTATCAAATTCAGTAGCATCTTTTATAAGGTCATCATTAATTTCAGGGAGTTCTTCATAGCTGATAGCCTTGAGCTTTGTTTTGAAAGTAGCATCTTTGCCTGCATATTCTTCCATCTGGTAATCAGCAGGGAAAGTAACATTTACATCGAATTCATCACCGATATTGTGACCAACAATCTGGTCTTCAAATCCTGGAATAAACTGACCGCTACCAAGTACGAGTGGGTGGTCGTCGCCCTTACCGCCTTCAAAAGCCTCATCGCCGAAGAAACCTTCAAAATCAATAGTAACTTCATCGCCGATTTGTGCTGCTCTGTCATCAACAGAAACAATACGAGCATTCTTTTTTCTAATCATTTCAATCTGCTTATCAACATCAGCATCTGTGATTTCCTTGACAGCCTTTGAAGCCTTCATGCCCTTGTAACCGGAGATTTCGATTTCAGGTTTTGTAATGCATACTGCTTTAAGTTCAACGCCTGTTTCCTTATCGATAGAAGTAACTTCAACGGAAGGTCTGTCAACGAGAGAAAGCTGGAGACCTGTTACAGCTGAGTTGATTTCTGGGCCGATAAGGGAATTGATAGCACCCTCATAGAATGCACCTTCACCGAATGCTTTTTCAGCCATTTTACGTGAAACATGACCCTTTCTGAAACCCTTAATCTGAATATTCTTCTTCTGACGCTGATATTCTTTTTCAACAGCATTTTCAAACTTTTCAGCATCGATGCTGATAACAAGTTCAGTTGTGTTTACATCTGTTTTAGTTGATGATTTTAAGCTCATAATTAGTTAATCCTCCATTATTTTATATAATATACTTGCTATATTATACCACAAACTATTTTTTTTTTCTACTAATTTCCAACAGTTCTGCGAAACTCACAAATTACATGATTTTTTCCGGAATAAACTGTAAATAATCACCCGAAACAAGATGAAAATTAATCCCGTCGTAAGTATTTTTTATGCTGAGTTCATGAGCTGAACGTCCATGAATGTGACCGTAATAGCAATCCTTTATATCATAGCGATAAAGAACATCAAGTATATCATAATTGAAATTTGTAGAGAAAATTGGCGGATAATGCATAAATACAACAGGTTGCAGATTTTCAGCAAGAGCAGATTTTATAGAAGTTTCAAGACGCTGAACCTCTCGTTTAAGGATTTTTTCATCAGCGGTTTCGCCCTTCATGCTAACCCAGCCTCTTGTACCGCATATTCCGTAATTTTCATATTGAAAGTGATTATTGTGCAGGATATGAATACTTTCGCATTTTTCTGACACAAAAAAATCTTCCATTTTCTTTTTAGTAGACCACCAATAATCGTGGTTACCTTTTAAAATAATTTTTTGACCTGTAAGATTTTCAATAAATTGAAAATCAGACAATGATTCTTTCAACGACATTCCCCATGAAATATCACCTGGAATGACAACAGTATCATCAGGTTTTACAAGGTCGAGCCAATTTTTTCTGATAAGTTCCTGATAATTTGCCCACCCTTTAAAAATACTCATAGTTTTTTCAGGATTTGCCTGACACAGGTGCAAATCAGCTATAACAAAAAGACTCATCAGATACCAAGGGTTTCCAGAACATATTTTTTCTGGTTTTCCTTAGCAATAGTGTCATTAAATCTTTCAGGTTTGTTTTTAAGGTCAGCGAGTGCAGACGGAACAGGTATATTTGAAAGTTCAGCAAGTTTATCAATCATATCATATTCATCAAGGTCAGATTTACCATTCTGAACAGCTTCAAGTACTGCCTCACTAAATTTATATGGACTTGCTGTTGATGCAATAACAGTTTTAGTAGTATCACCAGTAGCTTTTTTGTAATCTTCATAAACTTTTACTGCAACTGCTGTATGAGTATCACAAGTATATGAATACTTTTCATAAATTTCATGAATAGTCTGTTTTGTCTGGGTGTCATCGCAAAAACCAGCATAAAATTCTTCTTTAAGTTTAGCCTTTATATCGTCAGTAACTTCATATTTGCCCTCAGAAGAAAGCTTACCAAACCATTCTCTTATAACAGCGTCATTTTTATCGGTAAGAAGATAAAGAAGTCTTTCGAGGTTACTTGAAATAAGGATATCCATTGATGGTGAAACAGTAGCATAAAACTGTCTGTTTCTGTCATAAACGCCTGTATTTATAAAGTCAGTAAGGACGTTATTTACATTTGATGCACAGATAAGCTTATTAACCGGAACACCCATATGCTTAGCATAATAACCAGCAAGAATATTACCAAAGTTACCAGTAGGAACAACGATATTTATCTTTTCACCCAATTCAATTTCGCCATCTTTAACAAGTTCAGCATAAGCAGAAATATAGTAAACAATTTGTGGAACAAGTCTGCCCCAGTTAATAGAGTTGGCACTTGAGAACATCATTCCATTTGAATCAAGTTTTTCCTTAACATCATTATCTGTAAAGATAGCTTTAACGCCATTCTGACAATCATCAAAATTTCCCTTTAATGCACATACGCCGACATTAGAACCTTCCTGAGTTTTCATCTGACGTTTCTGCATAGGACTAACGCCATCTTCAGGATAAAATACCATGATTGAAGTTCCTTCAACGTCCTTAAATCCTTCTAAAGCAGCCTTACCAGTATCACCGGAAGTAGCAACAAGAATTACAATTTTCTTGTCAAGATTAATTTTTTTAGCTGAAGTTGTAAGAAAATATGGTAATATTTGCAATGCCATATCCTTAAATGCACAAGTAGGGCCGTGCCAAAGTTCAAGCATATAAGTACCATCAAAAAGATGAGCTATTTCGGCGATACTTTCAGTTTCAAAATTTTTTGTGCTGTAAGCGTTGTCAGTACAGTAATGAATTTCAGCATCTGTAAAGTCTGTAAGGTACTTTGAAAAAACAAATGCTGCTTTGTCAGCGTAATTCATATCGCCAACTGCTTTTATCTCATCAAGAGAGATTACAGGAATACTTTCCGGAACAAACAAACCACCGTCCACAGAGATTCCCTGAGTAATAGCCTCAGCACTGTTAACTTTTACGGTGCTGTTTCTTGTGCTGTTGTAAAACATATTATCACCTTTCAAAAAATGAAATTGTAGCCTGTTGTATCATAGGCGTTAAAAATATAATCAATGCTGAGAACAGTTCCATTATTTATTGTAACTTCTGCAACGTCAAATCGTGGCTGAAGTATATTGGAGTGTTTACAGCAGAAATCATTAGCAGTTTTTATAATAAGAGATTTTTTACGTTTGTTAATTGCCTCCAGTCCCGAAACCATACTATCAGGTTTTCTTGACTTGACTTCAACAAACGCTGTATATTCGTCATTTTGGGCAATTATATCTATTTCTCCACCTTTAATCCTGTAATTCCGAACGATAATTTTGTAGCCAAGATTTTCAAGATAAAGGCATACGCTTTCCTCGCCCAATTTTCCTGTTTCATGTACAGTCATTTTTCCAGTTTGAAACTCCTTCTATGCACATCAGATATGCCATATTTACGAATCATTTCGTAATGAAGTTTTGTAGGATATCCGCTATGTTTTTCAAATCCATATTCAGGATATTTCAAAGCAAGTTCCTTCATATACCGGTCACGTGAGACTTTTGCAAGAATCGATGCTGCTGCTATTGATGCAGAATGAGAATCTCCTTTAATAACAAAACGACTTTCACAATTAAGGTCAGGAGTTCTGTTTCCATCAATTAAAGCGAGAGAAGGAATGATACCAAGACCTGCAACAGCACGTTTCATTGCAAGCATTGTTGCATTGAGAATATTAAGATTGTCTATTTCAGAAACCGTTGCCGTAGCGACGCAATAAGCATCAGCTTTTTTTATAATTTCATCATAAAGTTTTTCACGTCTTGTTTCAGAAATTTTTTTACTATCATTAAGATAATCAATCAGCAGACCGTCTTTTAAAATAACAGCCGCAGCATAGACATCTCCTGCAAGAGGGCCACGACCTGCCTCATCGACGCCACATATAACGGGAAATTCCTTTCTCAAATTACTATCATAATCAAAAAGTTCCTTATGAAGAATTATTCTTTGCATAACTGCTCCTTTTCTGGAAGTTCAAGACTTATGCGTCCTAATTTTGCACTACGGAACTCATCGAGAATAGTTATAGCAGCCCTTTCGGTATTAACCTCACCACCGGAAACCATCATACCTCGTTTTTTGCCGACTTTCTGAAGAAGGTCAAACCCTGTTTCATTATCAGAATATTCTATTTTATAGCGTTCAACAAGAGACTGAGGATAATGTTCCTTAAGAAAAACAAGTAATTTCATAGCAAGTGTTTCGATATCAAGGATATCATCGCTTACTGCACCTGTAAATGCGAGTTTCACAGCGACTGTCTGGTCTTCAAACTTAGGCCACAGAACACCGGGCATATCAAGAAGTTCGACATTATTTTCAAGTTTAACCCATTGTTTAACACGTGTAACACCAGGTCTGTCCTCAACCTTAGTACGTTTTGAACCAGCCAGACGATTAATAAGAGAAGATTTTCCCACATTCGGAATACCAACTATCATAAGCCTTACAGGAGCGTTTAGCATACCATTTTTTTTACGTTTTTCCATAAGTTCCTTTAAAGCTTTGTTTTTCACTGCTGGTATAAATGACTTTAAACCTTTGCCGGATTTACAATCAACAGCAATTGCAGTAATTCCTTTACCAAGAAAATAATTAATCCATTTCTGAGTGACTTTTTCATCAGCGAGGTCACATTTATTTAAAAGTACAATACGTGGTTTACCAGAAGTAAGCCTGTCCATTTCGGGATTACGGCTACTAAGCGGAGCTCTTGCATCGACTATTTCAGCGACGGCATCAACAAGTTTCAGGTTAGCAGAAATAGCACGTCTGGTTTTTGCCATATGTCCCGGAAACCACTGTATAGTTTTCATGTCGGTATTATCCAAGAGAATACCTCCTTAAAATTATTTAACGAACCCGAAAGTTTCCAGCGGAGATATACGCAGAAGAACCTTTCCGGTTATATTTTCAACAGATACAAAGCCTATTTCACTTGAACGGCTATCTTTTGAAACCTGTCTGTTATCACCCATTACAAAGACATGACCTTCAGGAACAGTCAAAGGATATTGTTCAGTAAAAGCTCCTTCGTCCATATGTGTAAGACCTGTTATATAACTTTCATCGAGCATAACATTATCAACATAGACTGCACCACGTTCAAAATCTATATCAATAGTCTGTCCCTCAACAGCTATAACACGTTTTACCAGTGTTTTACGCAAGCCCTTGTTTATTTCGAGATTTCCATAATCATCAAGTGTAATAGCATCAGCAGCATACAAAATCACAATATCTCCCTGTTCCGGTGAATTACAAAAAGCTGTTGTTATAAGTTTATCGCCGGACAAGAGTGTATTTTCCATTGAATCACCACTGACGGTTGCAATACGAAACACATATGTAAAAATCATTGTCATAAGAAAAAAAGAAATAATCAGTATTTCAACAAATGACATAATTTCACGATATAATGTTCCTGAAATTTTATTGTTCTTCATTGCTGCTATGTTTATAAGAGTCGCCAAGATATTTGAAACTGCTTATAGGAGCATATCTGAAAATAGCCTTTCCATAAATCTGGTCTTTTTTTATAAGTCCGATATCAGGATTACGACTATCTGAAGAACCATTTCTATTATCGCCCATAACGAAATAATATCCTTCCGGAACAGTTATAGGATAGTCAAATACACCGCTATTTTTTAGTTTTTCTTTTATATATGGTTCATCAAGAGTCACACCATCAACAATAACGTCTCCTGTTGACGGTACGAGTTCAACAGTTTGTCCACCCGTAGCAATAATACGTTTAATAATACATTCTTTAAGACTTGAACCATCTATATTATTTTCAACAATTTCGTTGTCACTATTAAGAAGATATGCCATATCGTTATTAATAACGACTATATCACCATATGACAATTCAGCGTATACAGTAGTCATAAAGATTCTATCGCCGTCCTGTAAAGTATTGGTCATTGAAGTACCAACAACATTTACGGGATGCAGAATGTATGTAAAAATCATTATAATAACAAAGACTGTTACTAATGTAGATTCAACAATTTCAATTACATCACTAATAAACTTATTACCAGATTTTTTTTCACAATCGGCATTTGCTTCCATATTTTCTTCCATAGTAACACCTCACAACATAATATTAGCAAAAAAGGGACTTGTAGTCCCTCATGGAGATAGACGGGACAGGCAGAATGAACTGCCTGAAATCCAGTCATCAGCCATCTTAGCGAATCTGTTCCTTAACCTTAGCAGCTTTACCAACTCTGTCTCTAAGGTAATAGAGCTTAGCACGGCGAACCTTACCATGTCTTACAACTTCAACCTTGTCAACAGCAGGTGAATGAACAGGGAAAACTCTTTCGATACCACAACCGTGGGAAAGACGTCTTACAGTGAAAGTTTCGCTGATACCACCATGTTTTTTAGCGATAACAGTGCCTTCAAAAATCTGAATACGGCTTTTTTCGCCTTCCTTAATCTGTACGTGAACTTTAACAGTATCACCTACATTAAATTCAGGAACATTTTCCTTCATGCTTGAATTGCTGATTAACTTAAGTGCATCCATTTTTATTTCCTCCTAAAATTTTTGGACATTCTTGTTATGGATAACAGCGGACTGTCCGATTTAATGTCTTTCGGCATTAACTCTCGTCAAAAAAACCTGACGGATTTCAAATGCTTTTATATCATAACATATTTTTTTGAAAAATGCAAGTGTTTTTCAGAAAAAATTTTCATTATTTTCATATTTGTTCCTAATTACTTAAGTCCTGAATGAAAAGTGTATTGATTCTATAAACAATTCTTGCAGGAGAATCCTTTTTCTCAGCAT
>CAZTUV010000002.1:0-29566 GCA_964616595.1 uncultured Alistipes sp. | reverse complement strand
ATATAAAGTTTAAGTCAATTAAAAAAACCGGAAATATTAATATTCAAGTTACAGATAAATTTGTTTTTCAATAAATAAAACTGACTCCAATTTAGTTTTGAAGTCAGTTTATTTCAAATAATTTTTTACTGTAATTTTTCGATATCTTCAGATGTCAATGGAAAATCTTTGATTACATTAGTTATCATCATTTGAACAGCTAAAGCATCAATACTGGTTACACCATCACCGGTATTAACAATGTCAGAATTTATAATACCATTTTCAGAAAGTGAATATTCATCTGGATTTGCTAAAGATTGAAGTATAAATACAGCATCAGAAATATTAATTATTCCATCGCAGTTGGCATCACCAAATAATGTATTAGTTTCGTTATCGAATTCGACGTCTGTCATATCATAGAGTTTATTTTGATTATTTAAAAATCTTTGATATGAAACGAGTGCATAAGATGCCTGATTAGTTGCCATTGCGTTTCCTGAATCGGTCAGTGTATGATGAAATGTATATTCTGTTAAACTTTCATCATAATATTCAAGGAGTGCGTCAATTGCTGAATTTCCATTTTTAATAAATCTTGAATCTGTATGTGGGTCTATTCCGACAGATGTGCAAGCAACAATGACTTGTGCGACGCTTTCTGGAGATTCACTGCCCCATGAAGCATATCCGCCACTTGATTGTTGGGATTCAGAAAGAATTTCAATAGCTTTTTCTACTGATGACTTTACATTATCATTGTCCATATAATTGGAAAGAGCCTGTATAGCCATTGATGTCATATCAGCATCTGCTGTATCACCAAAATATGTCCAGCCACCATTTTCAAGTTCTTTGTCAAGAATAAAATCAACATATTTTTGTCTGATTGTTGAATCTGTTGTAGTTTCATAATTGTGAGAATCAAGTGCAATAAGTGCATATACAGGACCGTTTAATCCCTGTTTTATAACAGCATCATAATCTTCAAGCGGTGCTGTTATATCCCAATCTCCGACGCTATGTGCATCTTTTCCGATTGATGAGAGTGCAATTATAACACGTGAATTTTCTGTAAGATTGCTTTTATGTAAAGCTCCATTGTTATCAATAGAAGAGGCTTTTTCATTTACGCTGTCAACTACATTAGAATAATATGTTTTGAAATATTCACTGTCTTTATCGAAATATCCACTTCTTGCAAGAGGAAGTATAGTCCATTCATTGTTATAGGTAGGGTCTGTTACCTTGTCTGAAAGTTTAGTAAGAGTATCATCAATAATAGTATTTAATTTTACATTTTCAAGTAATGAAGTGGCAGTGTCTACTTCTTCCTGAGTAGCATCTAATTTTTCTATAACAGAAAGAGCTTTTGATTTTAAATCTGGGTTATCATCTAGAGTGCCAGCTGAAGAAAGCTTAGCATATTCCATATAGAGTTCATCTTTATTAGCACGTTCAAAATAAGCAGATGACGGCCAACCCTGAAATCCAATATCTGCACCATATTCACTTATAGTAAATTCCATACGGATTACATAATTATTATCATAATTGTTATATCCGTCATAGTCTTGTTTAAGATTCCAGTCGCACATACCAGTAGGCAATGACATATTGTTAACTGAAACCATCCAGCCGGATTGTTCAGTATAATCAAGACTTCCCAACCAGTCATCATCATTGTCGGTGATTTCCAGACTAGCGTTGTTTTCTAAAATAATATCCGGTACATTAACGTCAATATTATTAGCGTCATCAATATAGACATTGTTAATATAGATATCTCCATCTTCAAAACTGCCTGTACCTTGATATTCGATATCATTGTCAATCATAAATGCGAGTACAGACATACCAGCATTAATTGTATCTTCAGTAAAATCTGAATAACCTTCAGTTGACAGGATTTCATTAATTTCTGAAAGGGTATAAGTTTCAGGGCCATAATACAGTCCCTGACCAAGTGTCAGTCCTTCAAGGGAAACAGTAATTGACATTTCGTTGGTTGCAGAAACCATTAATGGCAAATTAATAGCGGTAGTACCTGCAATCATGGAAACGGAAAGAATAGCACTTAATAACTTTTTGTTAATATTTTTCATTTTTTTAATCCTTTCTTTTCACTTCTCTGAGACCGGCGGTTTCCAAAGCCTTGTGCCATGTTCCTAGAAAAGCCTTAATTCGTGAACAAGTTGCACCATCATAGTCTGATTTTTTAGGTATTCTACCAAGTTCATTGTATTTTGTTATAAGTTGGTGAATAGCCCATTGTTTTTTTTCGTCGTTAGTCATAAATTCACCTCCAAAAATAAAAACTCCCTGATTTATCACAGGGAGAGTACAAACGATATATCACATGACAAAGAAACTTTAAAAGGTTAAATAGAGACTAACCAATTTAAAGCTTTAAAATCACTTGATAAATCGGTTGCACTCTTCACACCAAAGTTATGTTAAACCTAAAAAAATACGGTAGGTATCCTGACTTATGATTTGTGTAAAACACAGAAAAAATAACCTTCTCAGAGGATAAGACTCCAATGGCATATAATTTTTTCTATCGTCAAATACAGTAATGGTGGTTGTTCAGGATTCTAACCTGATTCCCTTTATTCTACTCAGCTTACAACTTTTCAAACCGTATTTTCTCATATCAACTATGTGGATTAACTTAATCCATGAAATCATTATATCATATAACAAAAATAATGTCAAGAAATTATTACACTCAAAAAATTGCTTTCAGATTTTTATTTCTGAAAGCAATATTTCTTATTTATTCTTGTTCTTTTTTTATCTTGAAAATGACCCTCAGGAATCCTGAAAGAAATTTTGGACTACGTATTACTACAATTTTCATTTATGTAATCCCTCCTTTGCTGATATATTTTTATTATATTCAGCAGACGGGATTTTGTGCTATTTTATTGAACGCACTATTAATGCAAGTCCGTTTTTTATAGTAATTGTTGCGATATCATTTATTTCATTGCTTACACCTAATGGAAAGTTTTGTGTCAGGACGTAATTATTTAAAGGATATTTTACGCCTGTCATTTCAGTAATATAAAGTTTTTCGGTAAGTGAAAATACTGAAAAATACCAATTTTTATATTCAGGATAATATTCAGTTCCTTTTCCTTGAATGGTAATTATGTTTTTGCCGTCATGTATGGACATTTTGCAATTATTTTCATAGGCATAGATTAATGTCTGAATATTTGCAAAAGTATGGTCAAATCTTCCCCCAGTTGCTCCATAAAGCTTTATATTTGTTGCTCTTTTTTGGATAGCGAGCTTTACTGCCAGCATGGTATCTGTATCATCTTTTTCAGGAATTGTTTTATAAATTTCTTCACATTCAGGGATATCTCCTTTATATGAATCAAAATCTCCTATTAAGACATTTGGAAGTATTTTTAATTTTTGAGCATGAACCAATCCTTTATCGGCACATATAATAAAATCATAGTCCATATCTATGCAATTATAGTCATCAATTTCACTGCCGGCAAATATAATTGTTTTCATAATTCCCATTCCTTTAACATTTTAGCTTCTTCATACATTGTGCAGTAGCTTTCGTGTCTGCTTGCTGAAATTTTTCCAAGTTTGAGTGCTTCAATAACCTTACAGCCTTTTTCACAGGTATGAGAACAATCTCTAAAACGACAGCTCTCATAATTTCTGAATTCAATGAAACAATCGGCTAAATCTTCTTTTCGGATAATATCATAGCGATTTGTATCAAAAGTCGAAAATCCCGGGGTATCTGCAATATATCCACCATCACTCAGTTTATATAATTGTGCATGACGTGTAGTATGTTTTCCTCTGCCAAGTTTTTTGCTTATTTCGGCGGTCGGAATATTAAGTTTAGAATCCACAGCGTTCAGAAGGGTGGATTTTCCAGCACCGGAATTTCCCGTCAATGCACTTATTTTACCTTTTAAAAGTTTCCTGAATTTTTCTATTGTTGTGGTATTATTGTAATCGATTTCCAGAATTTCTATTCCGATATTGGAATAAATGTTTTTTATTTCGGAGCTGTCTCCTAAATCAGTTTTTGTTATAACGATAACAGGAGTAATTCCTTTATATTCAGCAATTGCTATAAATTTATCAAGTATCAGATAATTTGGTGATGGATTACATGTTGATACTATAAATATTAACTGGTCAAGATTGGCAAGAGGGGGTCTGATAATACAGTTTTTTCTGTCAAGGATTTCAGAAATAACATTATTTTGTATTTTTACTTTATCCCCGACATATGGACTTATACCTTTTTTGCGGAAAATTCCTCTTGCATTACATTCCAAAATACTGTCAAGGGTCTCCACAGTGTAGAGACCCCCGAGACATTTTGTTATAATTCCGCTTGTTACAGCATTACTCATTGTAAATACGTATAATAGTTGCCGTATATATCGAAATATCCATATCCATCACCGGCATCACGGTCAAATGTTCCTACTAATGACGGGTCAAATGAAGTTGTGGACTGAGTAGGTTCAGTTGGTTCTACCCATTCAGTCTGGGGTTCTGTTTGAGGTTCAGTTGGAGCTTCAGTTGGAGGTTCAGTTTGTGCTTCAGTTGGGGTTTCGGTTGAATTGTCGAATCCGCCTACTGAATTAAATGCACCTACAACGTCTTCCGTCTGGGTTGTAACTTCGCCTGTTGCAAAGTTGAAGAAGTACGTACCAATTTGTGCTCTTACACCTGTATTAAGGTTTGTGAGAACTACAACAACAGATACGCTTTCACCTGAACCCTTTACATTCTGACTTACCTGTTGCATTTCAGGAACAAGGAGAGTACTTGTAGATTCAGTAGAAGTTGAGCCGTCTTCATTTGTAATTACAAAGTCAATTACAAATCTTCCGTTTGCACCATCAGGGAAAGGTACTGTAAATGGTATTTCGCCGTCAGGAGCAACGCCATTGCTTACATAAAGGATAATTTCTGTACCTTCATCTACTTTTTCGCCCTTAGCAATTGACTGTTCGATAACTTTACCTTCTTCTTCATATGAAGCTTTAAGTTCTGTTCTTGGTTTAAGACCTGCATATTCAGCAAGTGTGCAGGCGTCATCAGCGAGTTGACCAACATAGTCATCGACACTTACCTGTCCTGCATCAATACCCATGCTTACATAGAGTACAATTGTTGAACCCTTATTAACTTCAGTACCTGCTTCCGGTTCAGAATTAATTACATAGCCTTTTTGAATTTCAGTACTTGAAGAATTTTTTATTTCACATTCAAGACCACGTTGTTTCAATTGGTCTCTTGCGAGTTCAGCGTTCATATTTGTAACATTTGGTACTTCAATAGTTTCCATACCTTTACTTGTTTTTACCTTGAGAACGTCGCCTTTTTTGAATTCAGTACCAGCAGGGATATCCTGTTCAAATATAAGACCTTCATCAAGTTCATTATATTCAGAGCCTTCAAGCACGAACTGAATGTTATTACTATATTGATTTACAGCTGTATTGTAGTCCATACCATAGAAATCAGGCATCTTATAATCATTTGTCTGACCGTCGCCCTTTATAAGTCCGCTAAGAAGTGTTGCCACGAAAATTACAGCAACAATAATTACAACAACAACTATTGCTGTAAGCACTGGTACAACCAATGAAGAACGTTCTTCTGTATCATCATCATCGTCATCGTATTCTGGTGGCTGTTGTTTCTTTCCTTTTTTTGTTGGAGGTTCTGCAACCGTTGTACGAACACTATTCTGACCATTGGATTGCATTATACTTTCTGCATTACCGTCATAATATTCTTCATCTTCGTCAATATCTTCTTCCTGATAGTAACCGAATGTCATATTAGGATTTACTTTAAAAGCGTCTATATCACTTATCATTTCAGCAGTAGACTGATATCTGTCTGCCGGATTCTTTTCCATTGCACGCAATACGATTTCCTCAAGACCGTCCGGAATATTAGGATTCAATGCTCTTGGTCTTTCCGGAATATCCTGCATATGCATAACAGCGATTGCGACAGGATTATCACTATCAAAAGGTTTATTACCGGTAAGCATTTCATACATCATTGCACCGACAGAGTATATATCACTTTTAGCATCAGTAACATCACCACTTGCTTGTTCGGGGCTAATATAATGAACGCTTCCGATAGCCTGGTCAGTAGCTGTTTTGCCTTCTTCACAGGCAAACTTTGCTATACCAAAATCCATGACCTTAATAGTACCATACGATTTCCTCAAGACCGTCCGGAATATTAGGATTCAATGCTCTTGGTCTTTCCGGAATATCCTGCATATGCATAACAGCGATTGCGACAGGATTATCACTATCAAAAGGTTTATTACCGGTAAGCATTTCATACATCATTGCACCGACAGAGTATATATCACTTTTAGCATCAGTAACATCACCACTTGCTTGTTCGGGGCTAATATAATGAACGCTTCCGATAGCCTGGTCAGTAGCTGTTTTGCCTTCTTCACAGGCAAACTTTGCTATACCAAAATCCATGACCTTAATAGTACCATCAGTGAACATCATAATATTTTGCGGTTTTATATCACGATGAACAATACCTTTGTCATGAGCATGTTGTAATGCTCTGAGGATTTGTATTACAAAATGTACAGTATCTTTCCATGTAAGGACTTTTTCTTCTTCGATATAATCTTTAAGAGTTATTCCGTCAATATATTCCATAACGATATACTGAATCTTCTGAGAAAATCCTACATCATAGATTTTAACGATATTTGGGTGCGAAAGAACTGCAATAGCTTTTGATTCATTTCTGAATCTGCGGAGAAAATCTTCATTTTCTGCATATTCTTTTTTTAGAATTTTAATTGCCACTTCCTTGTGGTCCATTACATCGATACCCTTATAGACTTCAGCCATACCACCAATGCCTATAAGTTCTTTGATTTCGTATCTTCCATCGAGTGTTTTTCCAATGTACTTATCCATTTCCTCTTTTTTCCTCCCGTTTTATTCAGAAATTACCGCAACAGTTACATTATCACGGCCACCTTTACTAAGAGCAAGTTCAATAAGATTATGTGTGACGTTTTCAAAGTCAGAGTTTTTAATCACATCATATATTTCCTCATCTGTACAGTAGCCGGAAAGACCATCAGAACATAGCATCAGATTAATTGAGTTTTCATAGTCAAGTAAAAACGTATCTGGCTGTACTGTTTGTCCCACACCGACTGCTCTTACAAGCATATGTTTCTGAGGGTGATTTTCAAGTTCTTCCTCAGTAATTCTGCCTTGTTCGTATAGCAGTGATGCAACGTTATGGTCAGTAGTTATCTGGAAAATTCCTTCATTTTCCACTATAAGATACGCACGACTGTCACCGACATTTACAATAAATGCAGTTTTATCTGTTACAAAGACTGCAACACAAGTCGTACCCATACCAAAGTTATTAAAAGTAAGTTTTGCTTTTGTGTAAATAACGGAATTTGCAGCCGAAACTGATGATATAAGAAGTTTGCGAATTTCTTCATCTTCAAGGCTTTCCTTGTATCCTTCAGAAAACCGCTGAAAGAACTCTTCCATAGCGATAGTGCTTGCTTCTTTGCCAGAATTTTCGCCACCCATGCCGTCGCATACAACGGCAAGAACGTTATGGCCAAAATATTCACAACGTACTGAATCTTGATTTTCATCACGTTTCAGACCGATATCAGTATCATATCTGAATCTCAAAAATTCGCACCTCCGTCCTTAATCTGTTCAACGGCATCACGTCTTAACTGACCGCAAGCCGCCTCAATATCACTGCCGAGAGTACGTCTCACGGTAGCATTTATTCCTTTACTGCTAAGCCTTTTCGCAAAATTTGCTACTCCTTGGCGGGCAGTCTGGTAATTTCTTTCTCTGACCTTGTTCACAGGGATAAGATTAACATGGCAATTCATGCCTTTTAGCAAATATGCTAATTTATCTGCGTCCTTATCAGAGGAATTGACTTTATCTATGACAGCGTATTCAAAAGTAACACGTCGTCCTGTATTTTTTATATAGAATCTGCAAGCTTCAAGGAGTTTATCGATATTATATGCATTATTTATTGGCATAATTTCCGAACGTCCTTTATTGTCTGCACAGTGGAGTGATACTGAAAGTGTCAATCCCAGTTTTAATTGTGCAAGTTCATAGATTTTTGGAACTATTCCGCAAGTAGACAATGAAACATGACGTAAACTGAAATTATTTCCATTACTATCTGAAAGCAGATATAAAAATTTCAATACATTGTCATAATTATCAAGTGGTTCACCAATTCCCATAAGAACTACTCCGGAAATTCTTATACCAGAATCTTTTTCTGTTTCATAGATTTGCATAAGTATTTCTGATGGCTGGAGATTTCTTACAAAGCCTGCAATTGTTGATGCACAGAATTGGCAGCCCATTTTACAGCCGACCTGAGTTGAAACACATATACTATAACCATAATTATATTTCATAAGCACAGTTTCTACAAAATTACCATCTGGAAGTCTATATAAATATTTTACAGTATTATCTATACAAGATTCAAGTCTTTTTTGTGTATTCAGCGTATTTATACAAAATTTTTCTTTAAGTAACGCCTTTAATTGTGCAGAAATATTTGTCATTTTGTCAAAATCAAAAACTCTTTTGACGTGCAACCATTGAAAAATTTGTTTGGCACGGAATTTCTTTTCACCATATTCAGTAATAATATTTTCTAGTTCAATAAGGTTCAGACTGAGAATATCAATTTTTTCCACAATATCACCTTACTTTTCTGAATTTAGCAATAAAGAAACCATCGCTTCCAAAATGACATGGAAATATATCAGCATTGCTACCAAATTTTTTACCAAGCGGTTCCGGCAATACAACGGGTTCTATTTCGTCATGATTAGCAAGCAGTTTTTCAACTACATAAATATTTTCAGCTTTTCTTAAAGTGCAGGTAGAATAGACCATTTCGCCACCTGTTTCAAGATATTTCAGTGAAATATCAGCTATTCTGTATTGTAATGCAGGAAGTCCGTCAAAATCTTTGAAATCTTTGTACTTTATTTCAGGCTTACGGCGTATTGCTCCTAATCCTGAACATGGCACATCACAAAGAATTTTAGTAAACTTAGGCAAATCCGGATTATATACAGAGCCATCATTATCGGATACCGTTATATTTGAGAGTCCCAATCGTCTTGCACCATCTTGAACTAATTTAACTCTTTTTTCATATAAATCAAGAGCCATAATTTTTCCTTTGCCATTCATAAGTTCTGCCATTGTGAAAGTTTTTCCACCAGGAGCAGAGCATATATCAAGAACAGAATCATTTTCGTTTGGAGAAAGAGCCATACAACATAATTGTGATGCTAAATCCTGTACATGAAAAAATCCTTTTTTAAAAGGTTCAGTATTTGTAACGTCTCCTGAAAGTTCAAAACAATATGGCAAGATATCATTTTTTATAGCTTTTCCTTTAAATGATTCCATAAATTGTTGTTCAGTGCATTTAAGAGGGTTCATTCTGACAGTAACCGGAGGATTGCCCAAAGCGTCTGAAAGAAGATTGTCAGTTAAATCTTTTCCGTAATCATTGATAAGACTTTTCACAAAGTCTGGTGGTGCAGAATATTCCACACTCATTCTTTCCGTAATATTTTTTGGTAATTCAACAGTTTTATTGTTTCTTATAAAGTTCCTCAGAATAGCGTTTACCATTCCGGAGGCACTGGTTTTTCCGAATTTTTTTGTCAGGGATACGCTTTCATTAACAGATGCATTATCAGGAATATTATCCATAAACAGAATCTGATAAATTCCGCAACGCAATATATTCAGGACTGTATTATCGAGTTTATTGACAGGTCTTGACGAAAATTTATCTATAATATAGTCCAGATATATTTTACGTTCAATAACTCCATAATAAATAGCCGAACAGAGTTTTTTATCACGGTCATCAAGTTCTGAATTTTTCAGTCCACTGTTAAGCTGTATATTTGAAAAACTTCCATCTGAAAATGTTTTGCAGAGAAGTCTGATTGCTAAATACCTTGGATTTGACATAATGGCCACCATTTTTAACCCAATTTTTCACCGGAAATAAGTTTTTTGCCCCTGAGAAAATCAGCTGTTTTCATACGTTTGCCGCCTTCAAGCTGGATTTCGCAGAATTTTATAAGTCCATCATTGCATTTTACTGTGAAATTTTCGGGATTTACTATACAGCCGTTTTCAAAATCTGAGTTTCCGGAAACTATTTCAGAACTGAAAACTTTAAGTCTTTTTCCGTTTAGCATTGTAAATCCTGTAACTCCACGTATTGTATTATGAACTTTCTGTACATTTTCTGAAAAATCCAATAAACTCATTTCTTTACGAATCATTGGAGAATAACTTGATTTAGCATCGTCTTGTTTTTCAGGGGAAAGGTTATCATTTTCAATAGCCTGAATAGTTTCCATAAGTACTTCTCCGCCGATTTCAGAAAGTCTTGTATAAAGTTCCTGATACGTTTCGTTTTCTCCTATTGGAGTACTTTTTTTAATAAGCATATCACCTGTATCAAGACCTTCAGCCATCATCATTGAAGTGACGCCTGTTATTTTTTCACCATTGAGAATACACCAGTTAATAGGTGCTGCACCTCTATATGCAGGCAGAAGTGATGCATGAATATTTATACAGCCGTACTTAGGAAGATTAAGAATCTCCTTTGGAAGAATTTGTCCATAGGCTGTCACAACAATTAAATCTGGGGAAATATTTTTCAAGGTTTCAAAAGCTTGTTGTGCATTATCACCTTTACGTAAAGATAAAGGTTGATATACTGGTATATCATATTCCATAGCAACTGATTTGACAGGTGTAGGAATCATTTTATAGCCTCTGCCTTTTGGTTTGTCTGGCTGAGTAAAAACAGCCGGAATTTCGTGTGAACTTTCGGCAAGTACTCTGAGACATGGTACTGCAAATTCCGGTGTACCCATAAATACAATTTTCATATTGAAATTATCCCTCCGGCACGAAAAATTCTTCAACTATTTCTGTAAATATATGTCCGTCAAGGTGGTCATATTCATGAGCAGTACATTGAGCTCCAAGTCCTGTAAAATCACGTTCCCACCAGTTGCCGTTTCTGTCCTGAGCTTTTAAACGGCAGTGTGTAGGGCGGGTTACAAATCCCCATATATTTGGACATGAAAGACAGCCTTCTTCTACACGTTGCTTGCCTTCCTTAAGAGTAATTTCAGGGTTTATAGCTTCAATAGTAACATCATCAAGATGCATTATAAATATACGTCTGCATATTCCTACCTGAGGGCCGGCGAGCCCTACACCTTGAGCCTTATCTAAAGTTTCATGCATATCGTCAAGTAATTGTGCAAGTTTTGCATCAAACTTTTCAACCGGACGACAAACTTTATGCAGAGCTTCATCTTTGTCGGTTAAAATCTTTCTAATTGCCATTTTGTTCAAATCCTTTCTTTTTTAAAAGCCTGTATTACCATTGATATCGGCATATACAGAAATTTTATTCATTTCTTTAAGTTTAACAGAACTTTTTAGCATTGTGCTGATAAAATTTCTTATTTCGGAAGTATTTTTGCATTTCATGATAATTCTCCAGCGATACCTGCCATTAATTTTAACATATGAAGATTTTACAGGCTGGAATACTTTTACCGGAGTTTTGGGTTGGATTTCATCAAGAATATTTTTCATCAATCCAAAAAATGCATATGCACCAATTTTTACTGCGGTATCATCATTTCCGGAAAAGCAAAATGTACATATATCACATATTGGAGGAAAAACCATTGCACGTCGCATAGATATTTCCTCGGTATAGAAATCATCATAATTTTGTTCAGAGGCAAGATTTATAATATAGTGTTCAGGGATAAAAGTCTGTAAAACCGCCCTGCCACGTTTACCACGACCACTGCGTCCGACAACTTGTGTTATCAATGAGAAAGTGCGTTCATAGCTTCGGAAATCCCCTGCGTACAGCGATTTATCTATTGAAAGCACTCCCACAAGTGTAACATTTGGGAAATCAAGTCCCTTACCAATCATTTGAGTACCAATCATTATGTCATATTTACCATTGCTGAAATCTGTAAAAGCTTTTTCGTATGAATATCTGGAAAAAGTAGTATCAGCGTCCATACGCAATACTCTTGCTTCCGGAAAATACATATTGAGTTCGTTTTCAAGTTTTTGAGTTCCGAATCCAAGATATATAAGTTTTTCAGAACCGCAATTGTTGCACTTTGCCTGTATATTTCCGGAATACCCGCAATAGTGGCACATAAGCTTATTGTTTTTTAAATGATATGTCAATGGTACGGAGCAGTTTGGGCAATAAACTGGTTGTTTGCATATTGAACAACTTACAATTGTATGGTATCCACGGCGATTGAGTAGTAGTATAGTTTGTTCGCCATTTTGAAGATTGTAATCTATTTCATTAACGAGTTTTCTGCTGAATTCAGTTATATTTCCATCAGTATGTTCCTTATTCATATCGACTATGCTAACTTCTGGCAAAGGCATATTTTTATAACGTTTTTTCATTTTCAATAAATGATAAAAATTTTTTTCTGCCAGATAATAACTTTCAACCGACGGTGTAGCTGAGGCAAGCAGAAGTGTAGCACCATGATAAGCACATCTTTTTTTGGCAATATCATGAGTATCATATCTTGGAGAAATTTCTGATTTATAGGTACTTTCGCTTTCTTCGTCCATAATTATAAGCCCGATATTATCGAGAGGTGCAAAAACTGCACTTCGTGTTCCTATAACTATATCTGCCATATTGGATTTTATGCGTTTATATTCATCAAGACGCTGACCCATTGACAAACCGCTATGAATTACTGCCACTCTTTTGCCAAAAAGTGAACGGAAACGTTTTAATATCTGAGGGGTAAGACTAATTTCCGGAATAAGCATTAATACTTGTTTTTTCATATTAATGGTATAAGAAATAAGTTTTTCAAAAACTGATGTTTTACCACTTCCGGTAACTCCGTGTAACAAGTATACAGCGGGTTTACCGGAATATATTTGTTCACAGACATTATCATAAGCATTTTGTTGCTCCTGAGAAAGAATAACATCATCAACATTGGAGTTTTCTTCTGAAAAGTCCTCAACATGACGGAAAGTTTCAATTTCATATTCTTCAGCGACACCATTTCTTATAAGATTGGATATAACTACTTCTGTAACTCCGCACATATAGGCAGTTTCTTTTAGAGAAGCGTTATTTTCCAGAAGAAATTCCACAACAACTTTTTGTTTTAGCGTACATTTAAAGTTTTCAGGATTATTTTTATAAGTTTCTGTAAGGCGAACCATTTTAAGAACAGCATCACTGACTTTTTGACGAAAAATGTTGTCAGAATTCAACGCACCGTTTTCACAGAGTTCATCGATAAGTTTTCTGCCACTTTTAGAAATATAATCTGTAATAAAGCTGTTCAGCTGACTTTTATCCGGTAATTGTCTGAGTTTTTCAAAGAGTATTTTTGTATCTTTGTCAAGAGTATCAAAAAGTGAAAAATTTTCATTTATATAGAATTTTTCCATTGTTTTAATGTTCATAGCGGGCGGAATCATAACTTTAACTGCATCATAATATGTGCAGAACGTATATTCACGCAAATAATGAACAAGTTCAAACATTTCCTTTGAAAGTATAGGTTCATCATCAATTACTGAAATAATTTTTTTAAGACCGGAACGACCTTCAGTGCATAAATTCATTACCATGCCTATACGGTGAGAGTTTCCTTTTCCAAAAGGTACAAGTACACGACCCCCGCATTTTACTGAAAAGTTTTCCGGCACTATATAGCTGAAAAGCATATCAAATGAATAAACTGTACCATTAACAGCAATTTCTGCAATCAATAATTTATTCTCCTTGGGCAAGAGTGTTTACTATTTTACATTTTCCGCTTGCTATTTCTTCAACGGCTGTTTTAACAGGTTTTTCTTCAAGGGTCATTTCGTTATTATAGAGTTCGTCCGAAATTTCTCTTGCACGTTTTGCAACTGCAATAACAAGTGAATAACAACTTTCATTTTTTGAAATAATTTGATTTACTGCTGGTCTGAGCATATTAAACACCTCATTCTATAATATTGTCTGAAAATTCAGCTTTAAGCTTTTCTGCACGCATTATTGAGAAGAAATCACTTATAGCATTTTCAAGAACATCATTTACAATAATATAATTATAATTTTTAGCTTGTGCCAATTCATTAGTTGCCTCTGAAATACGTTTTTCAATAACTTCATTTGATTCAGTATTACGTTTTTTCAGACGGCGACGCAATTCATTGATTGAAGGCGGTGCTACAAAGATTGAGATTGCCTCAGGTCTTTTTTTCATAACATTCAATGCACCCTGCACTTCAATTTCAAGGATTACATCAATACCTTGATTCAGGTAGTCATCTACTTCCGAAATAAGTGTACCATAATAATGGTCGCAATATCCTGCATATTCCAGAAAAGCATTTTCTTTTATTTTTTGTTCAAATTCTTCATTTGTAATAAAATAATAATTAACGCCGTTTTTTTCGCCACGACGTGGTTTTCTTGTTGTTGCCGAAATAGAACAACGATAATTGTCATTTTTCAATATTTCAGCGAGCATAGTACCTTTTCCACAACCAGACGGTGCGGAAAAAACGATAAGTTTTCCTTTATTCATAAAAATATCCTTTCTATTCATTAAGACGTGAAGCAAGGGTTTCAGTAACAAGGGACGATAATATAATATGTCCGCTGTCCATAACGATTACGGCTCTTGTTTTTCTGCCGTATGTGGCATCAATTGCCTTACCATTGTCACGGGCCTCCTGAATTAATCTTTTAATAGGAGCAGATTCAGGGCTTACTATTGTAACTATTCTGTCAGAAGACACCATATTTCCATAACCAATATTTATAAATTTCATACTCATTCAATATTTTGTATTTGTTCACGGATTTTTTCTATTTCTGCTTTCATATCCACTACAATTTTTGTAATATTTAAATCTTGAGCCTTTGAACCGATTGTATTTACTTCACGGTTCATTTCCTGAACTATAAAATCAAGTTTTCTTCCGATAGGTTCATTTGATTCAAACATACTTTTAAGTTGTGAAATATGGCTGCGTAAGCGTACTGTTTCCTCATCAACTGCTATTTTTTCAGCAAATATAGCTGATTCAGTAATAATTCTTTGTTCAT
The DNA here is from genome assembly GCA_964616595.1 of uncultured Alistipes sp. Classification (GTDB taxonomy): domain Bacteria; phylum Bacillota; class Clostridia; order Oscillospirales; family Ruminococcaceae; genus Ruminococcus. The sequence continues at coordinate 14,311 of CAZTUV010000002.1, read as the reverse complement.
CGATATCTTTATTTTCGAGTATTTCAGAAATTTTCTGATAAAGCTTATTACGATAATTTTCAACAGTTTGTGGAGAGATTTCTTCGATTTTTGAAATCATTTTCAATATAGATTCTGCTTTCTGAATAACGTCGGATTTGAGTTTTTCTCCTTCAACTTCACGCATTTGTACGAAGTTATTTAAAGCTTCGTTTGCTACTTCCGAAACATCATTCCATATTTGTTCCTGATTATCCGGAGTTTTTTGTACAATAAATATTTCAGGAAGTTTTATGAGCTTTGACAATACCAAATCATCTTTCAGACCGAGTTCGCCGGAAACATTTCTCAATGCATTGATGTATCCTTCAGCGACAGCTTTATTTATAGAAATTTCAGAATCTTTTGCCTCAATATTATTGATATTAACGGAAATTTCCACTTTTCCCCTTGAAATCAATGTTTTAAGCAAAGTCTTGAGTTTTTCATCTATATAGCCATAAGTTCTGGGAATTCTTGATGAATATTCATAATATCTATGATTAACAGAGCGTATTTCAACGAGTATATCACGTCCCCCGAGAATTTTTTGAGCTCTGCCATAGCCTGTCATACTTTTTGTCAACTGATTCGCCTGCCTTTGCAATAATATTTTTTATTATACCACTAATTACTTTAAAATGCAAGTACTTTATAAAAATGGGGAGTGGCTAATAGCGGAGTTAAAGATAATCCACGATACTGAAAGGGAGTTCCTTATTACCATATTGTTTTCTGAATCTTGCCTTAGCTACACCAAATCTGTTATATGCATCAACAAAAACAGCCACAACAGCTTTGAGAGTCTCAAGGCTGCGTGAAAAACATCTGTTTCTGAACCATTATCAACAATTTTTTGAATACGTTCCGGCAACTTATCAAACGTGGATTTCGGCTTATCATCGTTATAAATAGATATTTTCACGAGTTTCGGAAATTCCTTTTCTGCCTATGAACCAATAAAACTTATCAAGTTCTAAACACTCAGAAAAGTTTTCAACATCAATTTTTAGTTTTTTATCCAGTTGTAGACATTTGCTTTGCTAATTCCTAAAATTTTGCCAACACCTCTCCCACTTACGCCGGAATAATACATTTTGAGTGCAAGTTCTCTTGTTTCGTCAGAATAGGAATTTATGGTATAACGAATTCCACAATCCTTGCATTTACAGCGTAGTGTCCCTGAATGATTATATCCTACATAAATCTGATTTTCAATTTTTCTGCATTTGGGACATTTTTTCATCTATCGTTGCTTTTTCATACATCTCAGCTCCTCGTGACATTTTTTATATTATATCACAAAATTAGCCACTTGTCCACTCCCTGAATCAGAAACAATTAGTCATATTTTCTATATTTTTTGTTATCCCGAGTAAACATATCAGTATTTTATTGAAAAAGTATGTTATAATATAAATAGTGAGATTATAAAAATACCATTGAATCCAGTTGGTTTTTTAAATTTAGTTGTTAAAAAAATAACAATCTTCACTAATATTATGTACTGGAGGAATAATATGGACAACAGAAATTATGAAATTGTTGATAGCGTCGAACATCTTCAGAATGCTATCGAACGTGTACGAAAGGCTCAGAAAATTTTTTCCGCCTATACTCAGGAACAAGTAGATAAGATTTTCAGAGCAGCTGCCCTTGCCGCCAATAAAGAACGTATCCCCCTTGCAAAGCTTGCAGTTGAAGAAACTGGAATGGGTATCATTGAAGACAAGGTTATTAAAAATCATTATGCTTCTGAGTACATTTACAATAAGTACAGAGATACTAAAACTTGTGGTATAATTGAAGAAAATACTTCCTATGGAACAAAAAAAATAGCTGAACCTATTGGTGTTATAGCAGCAGTAATTCCTACTACCAATCCAACTTCAACAGCGATATTTAAAGCTTTACTTGCCCTCAAAACTCGTAATGGCATTATAATAAGTCCTCACCCACGTGCCAAAAAATCTACTATTGAAGCTGCTAAAGTTATACTTGAATCTGCAATCAAAGCCGGTGCTCCTAAAGATATAATATCATGGATAGATATTCCCAGCCTTGAAATGACTAATCTTTTAATGCGTGAAGCTGATATTATTCTTGCTACCGGCGGCCCTGGAATGGTGCGTTCAGCCTATTCAAGCGGAAAGCCTGCCATAGGCGTAGGTGCTGGAAATACGCCGGCTATTATTGATGATTCTGCAAATATTGTACTTGCAGTCAATTCAATTATTCATTCAAAAACCTTTGATAACGGAATGATTTGTGCATCAGAACAATCTGTAATCGTTCTTGACAGCGTATACGATAAAGTTAAAAACGAATTCATGACAAGAGGCTGTTATTTCCTTAATGATGAAGAAAAAGACAAAGTTCGTAAAACTATCCTGATAAATGGTTCGCTCAATGCTAAAATCGTTGGACAAAGTGCTTACAAAATTGCAGAACTCGCTGGTGTAACTGTTCCGGACGGTACTAAAATCCTTATTGGCGAAGTCGACAGCACAGAATTTTCAGAAGAATTCGCTCATGAAAAACTCTCTCCTGTTCTCGCAATGTACAAAGCACCAGATATTAACGAAGCTTTTTCAAAGGCAGAAAAGCTCATTGCTGACGGCGGTTATGGTCATACATCTTCTATTTATCTTGACATAAAAACTCAAAAAGATAAATTGGAAGAATTCCAAAACCGCATGAAAACTTGTCGTATTCTGGTAAATACACCTTCTTCACAAGGCGGAATAGGAGATTTATATAACTTCAATCTTGCACCTTCACTTACACTTGGCTGTGGTTCATGGGGAGGAAACTCTATAAGCGAAAACGTTGGTGTAAAGCATCTCCTCAATATAAAAACCGTTGCCGAAAGGAGAGAAAATATGCTCTGGTTCAGAACACCTGAAAAAATCTATATGAAACGTGGCAGTATGCCTGTTGCACTTGATGAACTTGGTACAGTCATGGGCAAAAAACGTGCATTTATAGTTACTGATAAATTCCTTTATGAAAACGGATACACAAAGTCAATTACAGATAAACTTGAAACTATGGGGATTCAACACGCAGTATTTTTTGATGTCGAACCTGACCCTACACTTGAATGTGCTGAAAATGGTGCAAAACAAATGACATCATTTAAACCTGACGTTATAATAGCCCTTGGTGGTGGTTCTGCAATGGACGCTGCTAAGATTATGTGGGTTCTCTATGAACACCCTGAAACTGATTTCATGGATATGGCAATGCGTTTCATGGATATAAGAAAAAGAGCATATATTTTTCCAGAAATGGGTTCAAAAGCTTATTTTGTCGCTATTCCAACTTCAGCAGGTACAGGCTCTGAAGTGACTCCATTTGCAGTAATTACAGATGGTGAAACAGGCGTTAAATATCCACTTGCTGATTATGAACTTCTTCCGGATATGGCAATTATTGATATAGATTTCCATATGACAGCACCTAAAGGTCTTACTTCTGCCTCCGGTATTGATGCAGTAACTCATGCACTTGAAGCTTATGCATCTATGATGGCAACAGACTTTACAGACAGCCTTGCATTAAGAGCATTGAAAATAATATTTGAATATCTCCCTAAAGCTTATGAAAACGGTTCGGACATTATTGCAAGGGAAAAAATGGCTAATGCTGCAACTATGGCAGGTATGGCTTTTGCAAATGCATTTTTAGGAGTTTGTCATTCCATGGCACACAAACTTGGAGCGTTCCATCACTTGCCACATGGTGTTGCAAATGCACTTCTCATAGAAGAAGTAATAAGATTCAATTCTGCTGAAACTCCGGCTAAAATGGGTACATTCCCACAATATGAATATCCTCATACCCGTTCACGTTATGCAGAAATCGCTGATACTCTTTGTCTTGGTGGAAATTCTGAAAGCGAAAAGGTAGATAATCTCATTAAAGCTATAAGAGAACTCCGTCATAAAATCGGCATAAAGGATACTATTGCAGATTATGGAATTGATGAAAACAAATTCCTTGATACACTCGACGAAATGACTGAGCAGGCATTTGACGACCAGTGTACAGGAGCAAATCCTCGTTACCCACTTATGAGCGAAATAAAGCAAATGTATCTCAATGCATACTATGGAAAGACTTTTATAGAAAAGTCATATCCTGTTCAGTAAGGAGGATTCAAAATATGAATACTGAAAATATAATAGCTGAAAGAATTGACAAAAAAATTTACCGTGATGGTAACAAAGTTATAAAGCTTTTTAATGAAAACTATTCTAAATCTGATATATTGAACGAATCACTTAATCATGCCCGTGCAGAAGAAACCGGCTTGAATGTTCCGGAATTATATGAGGTTACAAGAATAGACGGCAAATGGGCAATAATCATGGAATATATCGAAGGCGACAATATATGTTCTCTTATATCTTCAAACCCTGCAAAATATAATGAATATATGGAATTATTCGTTAATATCCAACTTGAAATTCATTCCAAAAGGTCGCCGTTGCTTAGTCAGCTAAAAAATAAAATGAACAGAAAAATAAATCTTACAGAACTTGACGATACCACAAAATATGAACTTTGTACACGTCTGTCAAGTACTCCTGACCATAATAAACTTTGTCATGGAGATTATACACCATCAAACGTTATAATCAAACCCGACGGTACTCCATATATATTGGATTGGTCTCATGCAACTCAGGGCAATGCATCTGCTGATGCCGCAAGAACTTATCTGACATTCTGTCTTAAGGGCAACATCGATGGAGCTGAAAAATATCTTGAATTGTTCTGCAAAAAAAGTAATACTGAAAAAAAATATGTACAATCATGGATGCCAATAGTAGCAGCATCACAATCAGTTAAGAAAAATCAAAAAGAACGTGATATATTATTATCATGGGTTAACGTTGTTGATTACGATTAATATAAAAAATCTCCCACTACCTATATGAGAAGTGGGAGTATTTTTATGATATAATTTATTTTTTCTTTATACGGAAACTACTGTTTTTGATTTTACTTGCATCAAACCCTCTCTTTTTGGAAGGTTTATTTTGTTTATTATCATTAAGTCGCATTGTAAGGGATATTCTGTTTCTTTTTATATCAACTTCAAGTACACGTACCTTAACGATTTCTCCGACCTTAACAGCTTCAAGCGGGTGATTTATACGTTTCTGGCAAATCTGAGAAATATGTACAAGTCCGTCAGTATGAACACCAATATCAACAAATGCTCCAAAATCAATAATATTTCTGACTGTACCCACGAGTTCCATACCAGCTTTAAGGTCTTTAACTTCCATAACGTCACCACTGCGAAGAAGAGGCGGTGGAAGTTCATCACGAAGGTCACGACCAGGCTTTTTAAGTTCTCCTATAATGTCCGTGAGAGTAGGAACGCCTATATTAAGGTTATGACTAATATTTTCGATACCAATGCTTTCGGCTTTTTCAGTTATTCCGGAAGTTTCACCGCCCTGTACATCGGAAAGAGTAAAGCCACATTCTTTTAAAAGCATTTCAGTAGCCGGATAGCTTTCAGGGTGTACAGCAGTATTATCAAGAGGATTTTTTCCGTCACGTACTCTTAAAAATCCTGCACATTGTTCAAAAGCTTTTTTGCCAAGTTTCGGAACTTTCATAAGTTCTTTACGGTCTGTAAAACTTCCGTTTTCTTCACGATATGAAACTATATTTTTAGCAACAGCAGAATTGATACCAGACACATATGATAACAACGAATATGATGCAGTATTCAAATCAACACCAACAGAGTTTACGCAATCTTCCACAACTCCGGAAAGAGCCTCATTCATTCTGGCTTTTGGCATATCATGCTGATATTGTCCTACGCCGATTGCTTGAGGGTCAATTTTAACAAGTTCGGCAAGAGGGTCTTGTAAACGTCTTGCAATTGATACGGCACTTCTCAATGAAACATCATATTCCGGAAATTCTTCTGCTGCAAGCTTTGATGCAGAATATACAGATGCTCCTGCTTCACTTACAACTATATAACTTACTTTCTGAGGAATTTCCCTGAGCAGGTCAACAACAAAATTTTCTGTTTCACGGGACGCAGTACCATTTCCTATTGAAATAATTGTAACATTGTGTTTAGCGATAAGATTCTTAAGCGTTTCAGCTGATTGTTTTATATTTTGCTTTGAACCGGCTGTCGGATAAATGACACCTGTATCAAGAACTTTTCCTGTATGGTCTATAACAGCAACTTTACAACCCGTTCTGAATCCAGGGTCAAGTCCAAGAATAACATTATTCTTAAGAGGTGCTTGTAATAAAAGTTGTCTTAAATTAGAAGCAAACACTTTTATTGAATCTTCCGTTGCTTTAGCAGTCATTTCTGAACGTATCTCACGCTCTACCGACGGAAATATAAGTCTTTTATAACTATCTTCAACGGCAGATTTTACCAGTTCTCCACAAAGAGAATTATTTTTTACATACTTATTTATAATCAAGCCTGTTGCACTGATTTCGTCCATGCTTATCGAAACTTTCAGGAAACCTTCCTTTTCGCCCCTGTCAAGTGCAAGGACACGATGGTTAGCAATTTTTTCAACAGGTTCTTTATAGTCATAATAATTAAAATAAACGCTTTCCTTTTCCGGGTCAATAGCTTTTGAAATTATTTCACCCTTATCATTTGCAAGTTTTCTTAATTTTTTTCTTATATCGGCATCATCTGATATATCTTCCGCAATAATATCCATAGCACCTTGCAAAGCTGTTTTAACATCAGGCACTTTCTTTTCTTCGTTTATAAAATCAACAGCTACTGTTTCAGGTTCTGTAATATTATTTTGTTCCATAATTATAGCCGCCAATGGTTCAAGGCCATTTTCTCTTGCAATACCTGCACGAGTACGTCTTTTAGGTTTAAATGGTCGGTATATATCCTCAACTTCAACAAGGGTAGACGCATTATCAATGGCTCTTTGGATTTCAGGTGTCATTTTTTCCTGCTCAGTTATAGCTGACGAAATCTCTGACTTACGTTTTTCAAGATTACGTAAATAAACAAGACGGTCATAGAGTTCACGGAGTATCTGGTCATCAAGTGAGCCGGTAAGTTCTTTACGATAACGAGCAATAAACGGAATGGTCTTATCTTCATCAATAAGTTGAACGGTATTATTAACATGTTCAAGTTTAAGATTAAATTCTTTTGCAAGAGTATTGTTTATATCCATAATAAAATTTCCTTTCTTTTTTATAAATTTCTGTAATGTTTCTCCTTGCCTGATTTACAGATAAATGGAAATACAATATCCTAATTATATCATATCATTTTAAGTTGGTCAAGAGACAGATTAGCAATTGACAATATAGATATTTTGTGATATACTAAAAACAAATATTTAATAAGTATCCGTCTTTCTGTATGAAGATGGTGAAATATATCAAATCATAAAAGGAGATTTTGCAATGACTACTTTTGAAGAACTCAAACGCCGTGGACTTCTTGCTCAGCTTACTGATGAAAAAGAAATTGAAGAACTTATAAACAAAGGCGGTGCTACTTTCTATATAGGTTTTGACCCGACAGCAGACAGTTTACATGTCGGACACTTTATGGCACTCTGCTTAATGAAAAGATTACAGATGGCTGGCAATAAGCCAATCGTTCTTCTTGGTGGGGGAACTGGTATGATTGGCGACCCTTCCGGTAAAACCGATATGCGTAAAATGCTTACTCCTGAAACTATTCAACATAATATTGACTGTTTCAAAAAACAGATGAGTCGTTTTATAGATTTTTCAGATGGTAAGGCAATAGCTGTAAATAATGCCGACTGGCTTATGAATCTTAACTATGTTGAGGTTCTTCGTGAAGTAGGGGCATGTTTCAGCGTAAATCGTATGCTCACCGCTGAATGTTACAAACAAAGAATGGAAAAAGGTCTATCTTTCCTTGAATTCAATTACATGATTATGCAAAGCTATGATTTCTATAAGCTTTTTCAGGAATACGGCTGTAATATGCAGTTTGGCGGAGATGACCAATGGAGCAATATGCTTGGCGGTACTGAACTTATACGTCGTAAACTCGGTAAAGACGCTTACGCAATGACAATAACCCTTCTTCTTAACAGTGAAGGTAAAAAAATGGGTAAAACTGAAAAGGGTGCTGTCTGGCTTGACCCACAGAAAACTACTCCATATGAATTTTTCCAGTACTGGAGAAACGTTGCAGACGCTGATGTTATTAAATGCTTAAAAATGCTTACATTCGTTCCGATTGAGGAAATAGAAGAAATGGAAAATACTCTTGAAGGTGCAGGTTTCAATAAGGCAAAGGAACTCCTTGCATATGAACTTACAAAACTTGTTCATGGTGAAGATGAAGCTGAAAAAGCTAAATCAGCATCAAAGGCACTTTTTGGAGGAAATGGCTCGGACGAAAATATGCCTGTTGCTGAAATTTCATCTGCCGACCTCACTGACGGAAAAATCGGTCTCCTTAATCTTATAGTAAAAGCTGGTCTTGCTCCTTCTGTTTCAGAGGCAAGGAGACTTGTTCAACAGGGCGGTATAACAGTTGATGACCAGAAAATTACTGATGCTAAAGTTCAAATTGCTCCGGACGGAATTATTATCCGTAAAGGCAAAAAAGCTTTCAAGAAAATAGCAGTTATATAATAAAATCAATAAAAATCTCCCCTTTTGCCAAATTAACAAAAAGGGAGATTTTTTATATTATTTATATTTCACGCCGGGGATTTCTGACATTCTGTGTACGGAAGAATCCTTGTCTTTTGCCAGTTTCACCTGATATTGTGATGCAAGTAACATCAAAGGTACATTAAAAAACTTTTTACCATAATCATTGATTACTTTATCAAATTGTCCTGTACGTCTCAGAATATCCGCTCTCAACAATATAAAATTATCATCATCAATATTATTTTCGTCCATGATATCCAATGCTTTTTTACGACATTCAAGAGCATTAACTTCATCATTTATATCATCACAAACCCATGAACCATAAAGATATGATTGTACAGCCTCTTTATAGTCTTTGTTTTTCTGACAAACAAGTGCCTTACGTATAAACCTTGTTACAAGTGGATTTTCTGTTTTAATACCACCAAGATTTTTATACTCATCACTTTGGATATAATCTTTATCAGCATTTAATGGAATACATAAATCTCCATTACAATAACCACATTCTGGACATTCCATCACCCAGCATTCCATAGTTGAACGGTGTGGTTCAGGTGGTCTCAAATCCATATCCGGAGCTCCATTAGCCTGAACTTTGGTTATTATAGTATGTCTGGATTCCGCACCGCATACACTACATGAAAATACTTTAACTTCAGTTTCCACAAAAAACTCCCCTTTCACTTTACAAATAATAAATCAAATATCATGGAGTGAACTAAAATAAAAAGTTCACTCCAATATTATAATTTTATTCGATATCCGGCTGATTACGAACTGTCTGGACAATTCCGGCATATTCGCAGAATGAGTCATAAAACGACTGAACAGAGTTTTTACCAGTAAGTCTTGATATATCTACAATACCACCAGTATATACATCATCTTTGAAAATATAACACTTATCGTTTCCTGCATCAACGAAATCTATTTTAATATCAGAACCGTCAGTAACATGATATACAGCAGTAAGCAGAGGTTCAGAATTATCAGGATTTACTTCAACATCAGTATCGGTAAATATCAGTACAGTAAATGCATTATAGAAATTCTGAAAAGCAGTTGATATTTCAGTTTGTTCAATATCGATTTCCTGACCATTCATTTCAAGGAATCTGTCTGTCATATTCATAGTAAATGAATCCTGAATATCACCATATGTAAATTCAACACCAGTTACGCTATACATATTTGCTGTTGTAACTGAATCAGGCAGGAATTTTATAGGTTCATAATTTACAAAATTAAGGTCTGAAACATAATAAACCTGTACTTGATTTGTATCAGTCTGCAAAAGATATGTATATGTGTTATTTTCGTCCTGTTTGCCACTTATCAGGAAATTCTTTTCAGTTCCGTCAATCCCCTTGATTGTAACTTCTGCCGTCGGGTCGTCAAAACCATATTTACTTAAATCTTCAAGATTTTCTTCAAGCATCTGCTGAGCCTCAAGACGTGTAAGTGAAGTAGTCATTGATGATACAGCAGTCTGGTCAAATGGTAATTCCGAATATTCATCAGGTAGTGACCATGTTGAAGATTCTTCATCATAAGTAAGCTGATAAGTAATTTTTCCATCTTTTTTAACAGTAATCTGTTTAATCTCATTATCTCCATAAGGAATAAGGTCTTTTGCTTTAATCATAAGACGGCTTACTTTAAGTACACTTCCTTCTATTGAATCTATGGCATAAACTTTATCTTTTCCACCTATCATTATATAATAATAGTCGTTCGTAGGAGTTATATTCCCCACATAAATCTTATATTCATTTGTGCCATCAGTCAAAGTAATAGTTTCTGAAGGATTTTCAAGACCATACATTTCCTTTTTAGAATTATCTACAACGCCGTAATTCGTTTCCGCAGTAAAATCTGAAACCAATGTCATCAATGTACTCATGTAAGTCTGGTCAAGTATAAATTCACCGCTTTCAAGTTCCCAGCCATCTTCAGTCTGAATAGCAGTATATTGACCGTCAGAGCAATCAAAATGCACTTCAGTTATGTTATCACTGTCAAAACTGAACAGAACATTATCAGCCAGTTCAGATGCTTGTTTTTGAGTTTCTTCATCGCTTTTGCTTTTGACAGCAAGAAAAGCCCCGAAAGATGCACCTGCTACTACTAATAAAGCAACCATAGCTATAACAATTTTTTTCATATTATGCATATCTCCTCTTAAGCCATACAGCTACACCGGCAACTGCTACACATACCGGAATAACTACAAAAATTCTAAGAACAGATTCAGCTTCATCAGCATCTGCAAAAGTCATTGTATCGTAAGAATTTGATTTATTACCGATACCCATTTCTATATCGGTATCATAAAGCCATGTGTTTGAGAAAATAGCAAGATACTGTGTACCTGAAACTGTATAATAAAGCATATCAATATCCATTATGTCGGTTGTACCAAAAAGAATAAGTTTGCCAAGAGTCTGTTTGTTATATGAATAATATCCAAAATAAAGTGCCTCACCACTTAAAGTTTCAGCCTCATTTTTTGATGAAGCATCACCACCCATAGGAGTACTTACAGTTGTATAACTTTGTGTTGTAGCGTCCATAACATTCTGAACAATCGGTGATTTTTCAATGTAAGCATTTTCTGTTGCGTATTCGTAGACACTTCTTGTATTTGAAATACCTGCAATATAATCTCCTTGGTCAATGAGGTAATTTATATCGGTAGTAAGGTCTTCCGTGAAATCGTCAGTAGCTGGTGTATATTGTACACGGAAATAGTTATCACTTTGTTTTGCCTCTCTGTTTTGTAACTGATTTACACTACTTGTTTCAGTAACATAGTTATAGTCAATACCAAGCTGGAATTTTTCAAGAAGTTTATCAAGATTTTTGAAACGACCTTCTGTTTCGCAAGGTGATGCGAATACAGCAAGACTGCCACCATTATCTGCATAATCACTAAGGAGAGCATATTCAGTATCAGTTAAATCTTTTGTCGGGCCAGCGATATATATTATAGAGGCATTTGATGGAATCTCTCCGTTCTCATCAAGATTTATTTCCTGAACATCATAGTTATTGGCTTTAAGCTGTGTTGCATAAGTTTCATAACTATCATTAATTGTTTTTTCTCCATGACCTGTAAGGAAGTATATCGTTGGAAGTGAACCGTCTGTACAAATTTTTATAGCACTTGCAATAAGTTCTTCACCTGCATACTGAAATACACCTTCAGAAGTAGTCTGGAAAATTCTTTCATGACCAATTTTCTTTATAACATCGTCGCATTTTACGAAAATATCACCTTCACTTATTCCGAGTATGCCTGACGGGTCAAGGGCTGATGCTCTGTCTGCCTCTTCATTTGGATTAAATGTGATAAGAGTTATATTATCTCTTTCATTAAGTTCTTCAAGAGTGTGATATAATGGAAGATATTCCGGAGAACTTTGGAATGTTTCCAAACTGTATTCATAAAGATAGTATACTTCTATTTGTTTATCAGATGTTTCGTCAAGCAACTGGACTGTTTTTTCATTAAGAGTATATTTTCCTGCCGGAGTCATATCAAAGACCTTGTCCGCATATGAAAATATAAGGTTTATAGGAACTGCAATGAGAAGTATCAATATTGAAAGTATGATTGCAAATATCCCTGAAAGATTAAATTTCTTTTTCTGCATAATTAATTACCCCCTGTTCCAACGTCTTTTTTCGATGGAAATGAAGTTCCAAGCGAGAAGTACGACAATTGCAGAGATAAAGAATACTATATCTGAGAGTCGTATGAATCCCTGAGAAAAATATGCAAATCTTGGTTGTGCTGCAAACGCATATAATGTTGACTGCAATTTAGGAAACTGTGATATAAATGCTGTCTGTGAAAAATCATCTATAAACAAGAATATAAACATTGAGATTTCACCGATTATTGCTGCAAGTATAGAACTTTCCGTAAAAGATGACACAAGCATACCAAGAGCAATATACATTGCACCCCAGCAGAAAAATCCTATATATGCACATATAAGCTGACTTATTACTACTTCACCGTTCATAGCTGTAACTATCGGGAAAATCGTAGAACCAACTATCATGAACATAAAAACAGTAATATTAGCAAAAAATTTTGCAAGAACCATTTTAAGTACACTTACAGGAGAGGTCATAAGCAAAATTTCTGTACCAAATTTTCGTTCATCTGCATATGTACGCATAGTCATAATTGGTATGAGAAATATAAAATAAAATATTACATTATAAAAAATTTCGGTAAACGAAAACTGATATGTACTACTGTCAATATTACTTATAGGAATATTAAACATATATGTAAACAGCAACATAAATAAAGCCGTCAGTGTATATGCAAACGGTGTATAAAAGAACGATTGCAGTTCTTTTTTATAAATAGGAAACATTAGTTATTTTCCTCCTTTTCTTCCGGAGTTATTTCATCAATCAAATCCATAAGACTGCCATTGTTAACCGGACGATTTATCAGTTCTATAAATACATTTTCAAGATTAGGTTTATCTGTATAGATTTCCACTATATCAACGTTGTTTTTTATCAGTTCCGACATAATAGAATGACGAATTTCTTCAGCATCGCCCTCAAGACGGGTTGTAAAACTGAAAATATTATTTTCTTCTTCACTTATGTCAGTAATCTCTTTTACGCCTTTGGTCATTTCAATAATAGAAGCCGATTTCGTTTTAGCACCTTTTACCTTAATATGAAGTACAAGTGTATTACCAAGGGTTTTTTCAAGATTTTCAATAGTATCAATTGCTCTTATGTCACCCTTATTAATGATAACAACTCTGTCACATACTTCACTTACTTCACTCAATATATGAGAACTGAATATTACTGAATGTGATTTTTTTAAATCTTTAATAATATTTCTTACTTCAATAACCTGATTAGGGTCAAGACCAACCGTTGGTTCATCAAGAATAATAAACTCCGGATTACCCATAATAGCCTGAGCGAAACCTACACGTCTTTTGTAACCACCGGAAAGATTCTTGATAAGCTTATCTTTAACATCAGTTATCCGAAGAAGTTCCATTACACGCTTGATTTCGTTCTTTCTCTCAGAACGTGGAACTCTTTTTAAACCGGCACAAAAGGACATATATTCCTTTACTCTCATGTCCAGATATACTGGAGGGTCTTGAGGAAGATAGCCTATTTTAGCTTTTGCTTTTACAGGGTCTTTGGAAATATCAATTCCGCAAATAGTGACTTTACCACCGGACATAGGCAAATAGCCAGATATCATGTTCATTGTGGTTGATTTTCCTGCACCATTAGGCCCAAGAAATCCAAGAATCTCATTGTCATTTATTGTAAAACTGATATTATTTACAGCACGGTTACGGCCATAAAACTTTGTAAGATTTTCAATATTAATCATGAAATTCTCCTTTCTGTCTGTAATAATTTAATGCACGAAGCAATATACAGTTAATTTAAAAATACGTCAATTTATTATGACAGAATTTTATGTCCATATGATTAATAAATAATGAATACAATGTTAATTCAGTTAAAATGCCATTTTGATATCATTTTACCATATAGTTAAAATACTAATAAATATTATAACACTGCTGTGTGA
>CAZTUV010000001.1:0-37857 GCA_964616595.1 uncultured Alistipes sp. | reverse complement strand
TAATTATTCAATATTATTTTCAATAGCATTTTCAAGCAATTTATCAATAAGATATGAATATGAAAATCCAAGATGATTCATAAGTTTAGGGAAAACGCTATTATGTCTCAGACCAGGTGCAACACCGATTTTATTAAGAAGCAGTTCCCCGTCATCTGTAAGGAAAAGGTCAACTCTTGCAAATCCTTTACAATTAAGGGCTTTAAAAGCCTCAATAGCAACATTGCGTATATCATTCTGAATGTCTTTAGGCAAGTCAGCAGGAATTGTAAGGTCATCACCAGAAACAGCATTAAAATTATTTGGATTATAATGATGTTTATTATCGGTTATTTCTCCGACATAAGATGAATACGGTGAATCATAGCCAAAAACTGCCACTTCAAATTTACGGCCACTTATAAATTTCTCAACAACCACCTTATTGTCATTTGAAAAAGCCACTTTTACTGCTGAAACAAGGGATTCAATATTGTCTGCAAAACTTGTACCGACATCACTACCACTGTTTGCAGGTTTGACTATAAGAGGGAATCCCATTTCTAATGCAATTTTCTCACAACGTTCATCGATATCATTAAGTTCTCTTTGTGTAATCAAACGCCATTCAGCAGTTTTTATACCGAAATCGTCCATAACCATATGTGTATGGGATTTATCCATACATGAAGCGGCAGCAAGAAGTCCACTTCCGACATAAGGTATACAAGATAAATCAAGCAGACCCTGAATAGTACCATCGGCACATAATTTCCCATGAAGTATAGGAAATATAACATCAACTTTACGAATTGATGCCTCACCATTTTCAAGAATAATTATTCCACGATGAAGAGGGTCGGGAGATATAACGGCGGAAGTACAATCAGGATTAAGTTCCCATGTACCGGAAGCTATCTCTGCAACATCTCCGGGGTAGTAAAGCCAACGGCCCTTGCGTGTTATGCCGATACAGATTACCTCATATTTTCCTTTTGGAATATTTGCTATAACATCAGCGGCAGAAGCAAGCGAAAGTTCATATTCACGTGAAACGCCTCCAAAAATAACAGCAGCCTTGATTTTAGCCATAAAGTTCTCCTTCTCAGATAATATTATATATAATATTTTATCACATTTCACAAACAATTTCAAGTCTTTTTCATATAAATCGTAACATATCATTGTAGATAAACCTTGTACAGCCAGAAGTTTTAGAAAACAGTATTGTTCTTCATTTGGATATGTTCTGAATTTATATGCCTTATTTTGCCTAGTGTTTTTCAACTTGCCTTCCTATGATTTATTAATTATATTATGCTATATTATTTTTAGTTTGTCAATAGTCAGAACACATCTCCCACTTTCGCTTAAAAGAGGGGAATTCCTGCTGAAATTAATTAAAACCAATGGAATTATTATTGACATTATTTCAACATTATCCAACAATGTCTTAAATTACTTTCATAACAGATGCACAAAATATGTTTTCTGCTCCATTTCTTCTAAGTAGCAAAGATATTTCAGAAAGAGTACTGCCAGTTGTACATATATCATCAATGACCAGTATTCTTTGCCCAGAAACATCTTCTATAATTTCAAAAACATTTTTCACATTAAGTTTTCTGGCTGCTCTGTCAAGTTTTTTCTGTTCTTTGGTATCATGTGCTTTTTTAAGAACAGATTTAACAGGTATGTTTATTTCAGCACTGACAACTTTTGAGATAAGTTCTGCCTGATTATATCCACGTTTACGAAACGCCTGCTTTGTCATAGGAACTGGTACAATGAAATCCACTTTACTTTGTATATCATGTTCTTTAAGGACGTCCGACAGATATTCTCCAAAAGCATAATCTGCATTACCACATTCACCATTTTTCAGCATAAATAATGCAGGCATTACAGCCTTATCATAAACAAGTGATGCAAAGAATTCAGAAGCTCCCGTTATTTCAAAGTTTCCGGTATACATTGTAAGCTTATTTGTACACATCTGACAGAAACGGTCATTAGCATGTATAATTTTATTACATACGGGACATCTATTAGGAAATACAAGATTAATTATATTTCTCCTGATAAAATAATTCATATCAAAAATACATAAACAATTGACATTTTATCATACCATTGTAGAGTTTACGACGTTTACGTGCATTTTTGCCAAAAAATTTCTCAAATTCTTCATGTGGCGAAATAATATAACTTGACTGTCCAATATCTTTACCAAAAACACGTCCCATTTTTCTGTAAATATCTTCTGCTTCACGGATTTCAAGCAATCTTTCTCCATATGGAGGATTGCATATAACTATTGAATTTTCAGGTTGTTTAAATTTAGAAATATCTGCCTGTTCAATTCTGATACGTGATTTTATTCCTGCTTTATGAGCGTTATCCAAAGTCAATGCTACTGCTGAATCATCTATATCAAATCCAATACCCTCAAATTTTGCTGAACGGTCTACATTATCAATAGCACGTGTTCTTTCCTCACGCCATATTTCTGCCGGAATACACTCCCATTTTTCAGCGGAAAAACGTCTGTTTATACCCGGAGCAATTTTTAATGCTTTAAGCCCTGCCTCAATAAGTAAAGTACCACTTCCACAAAACGGGTCACATACTATTGAATCAGGACGTACTCTTGCAAGGTCAATAATACCTGCGGCAAGTGTTTCCTTAATCGGAGCAGCATTTGAATTACGTCTGTATCCTCTCTTATGAAGTCCTGTTCCGCTTGTATCAAGATAAACTGTTACAATATCCTTAAGAATACTAAACTTTATTTGCACTGTCGAACCTGATTCCTCAAACCAATTTATGCCATACTTTCCTTTAAGGCGTTCAACAACAGCTTTTTTGATAATTGCCTGACAGTCGGGAACACTATGCAATGCAGAATTAAGGGAATATCCTTTAACCGGAAAAGCATCTTTTATACCAATCCAACGTTCAAATTCAATAGCCTTTATACCTTGGAAAAGTTCCTCAAAAGTTACAGCTTTAAATTCAGCCAATTCAATCATAACACGTTCGGCAGTAGACAAACATATATTAGCTCTGGCAAGAATATTTTCGTCACCTGTAAAACTAACTTTACCATCATTTACCTTTATATCTTCTCCGCCTATCTTTGAAACCTCATATTTAAGAACACTTTCCAGTCCAAAATGGCACGGGCAAGACAATCTTATTGAATTATTCATAAAAAACCTCCTTATTAAATATACCGGCTAAACTTGGTTTAACCGGTATTTTCATTAATTAATAACCCGTATAATCGGAATAATCAGAGTAATCTCCTCCACCGGAGTAATCGTTTCCACCCGAGTAATCTCCCCAGCCTGAAGAATCACTGGAATAATCTCCTCCGGAATAATCGTTTCCACCTGACCATGAGTTATCCTCTCCAGTACTCCAAGAACTGTCAGAGCCACTGCTCCAGCTATTATCTGACCAGGTATTTCCGCTTGAACTACTATCAGTCCAAGTATTACCTGAATTATTATCAGACCATGTACTGCTCGAACTACTATTAGACCAAGTATTATTGTTATAACTATTACTATAACTGTTGCTATAACTATTATTATAATTGTTGCTATTACTTGAACTGCTTGTTGAAGAACTACTTGATGAACCATTGGAAAGCGTACCAGAATGCGAACCTGTACAATAAGGAGCATTTGTTGATTTCCAGTAACCTGTTACGCCTTTAGGACAATATGCACCGGCAATATTTCCGCTATATGCACACATAGGAGCTTCAATAACGGATTCAACAGGGTCGAAATCAGCCGGAGTATCTTCAAACATTGTATTAGCATATTCGCCTATAATATTCTGCCATACCTGTGCAGATTTGAAATTCTGTGGCAAACAAAGAGCATTATTATTATATTTGTAACCTACTGTAATACCTGCCACAAAATCTCTTGTCATTCCTACAAACGCCTCATCATACCAGTTATCAGTTGTACCTGTTTTACCCACGACTACTTTATTGCTGAGTTTAGCAGCAGTACCAGTACCATTCTCGACAACATTTTTAAGGAGTCTGTTCATAACCCAAGCTGTTTCATCACTTACAGCATATCTTGCATTACCATCATTCTCATAAATAATTTGCTGATTGCTGTCCTCAATCTTAGTGACAATATGGGCTTCATTGTAAACGCCATTGTTACCATAAGGTAAATAAGCATTTACAAGATTTTCAAGGGTAATACCATAAGTCAATGCTCCGAGTGCAAGTGGTGCAATATCTTCATCAAGCGGGTCAAGTTCAAGACCGAGGTTTTCGGTACAGAACTCAAATACAGCCTCCGGAGTAAGCGTCTGACAAAGTTGTGCCGGAACAGTATTAAACGATTGTTGCAGGAAATAATATACACTATGTGTACCATAAGAAAGAGTTTTACCATAGTTAGTAGGCCATGGGTCACCATTAGCATCTTTCATGATAGGTTCATCTCTGAAAGGAGTTCCCCAATGAATAACATCATTTTCAAGAGCAAGGGCGTATGTTGAAACAGGTTTCATTGTTGAACCTACTTGTCGCCTTTCCTGTACGGCGTAACTTGTTGAAAGTGATGTGGTTTTTTCTCCCCAGTCACCTGCAAGAGCCTTTACAGAGCCATCATAATTAAGGGCAATAAATGCAACGTGTGGCAAATATTCTTCACTTTCGCCATCGCCGTCTATATCTGCCCACCTCCGTACGCTGTCGACATTTACAAGATTACTTAAATCAAGGAACTTTTCTTCAACATATTTTTGCATAGTATCATCAACAGTAGAATAAATCTTATAGCCACCACTGTTAATACGTGCATACGCCTGACTTTCATCGATATTATATTCTTCCATCATAAAGTCAGCCACTTCATAATACATAGCATCGACAACCCATGAATAAGCTTTTTGTTCCTGTTCCATTTCCTCCGCATTATCTTCAGGGTGCAGTCTCAGATATTCTTCCGAATCAGTGTATACAAGGTTAGTATCCAGATATTTCTGATACTCATCAAAAGTTATAGCACCATTTTTATACATCTGATAAAGTACATATCTTTGACGTTCTTTATTATTAGCTTTACCATCGACTATAAGATTGTTATCATCATCATATGTTTCGACAAACGGGCCATAATATTGTGGTGATTTTGGTATAGATGCAAGAACCGCCGCTTCAGGAACAGTTAAATCCTCAACATTTTTTCCGAAATATCTTATAGATGCAAGTTGTATTCCATTTATAGGGCCACCAAAACCGATATAATTAAGATATTCTTCTAATATTTCATCTTTCGAGTAAGTTCTTTCCAGTTGCATTGCACTGAAAATCTCACGTATTTTTCGCTGAGGCGATTGTTCGTCATCACCTGTAAGGTTTTTAATAAGCTGCTGAGTAATCGTAGAACCACCCTGATTAGTATCATAAAAATGCAGGAACATATTCAGAAATGCCGAAAGAGTACGTTTATAATCCACGCCTTCATGAACATAAAAACGTTCATCTTCTGTATAAACAAAAGCATCTCTTACATGTTGAGGTATTCTGTCGATTGATACCGGAATACGCTGGACATCAGTTTTTACACGATTAAGTATTACAATTTCTTCTTCACCATCATCATCTGTCTGAATACCATAAAAGTAGGTATCACTTCCGGATTCAAGTTCCTGAAGAGTAACATTAGTTGAATCGCCCATAAAGTCCAGAACATAAATAGTAAGTGCCGTTGCCACAATAGTTCCGGTGATAACCATCACAAGAAACAATGATAACAAAGTAGTTGATATTACAGCCAGAAATTTTTTTAAAATCCTGACTGGCAAACTTTGTTTTTTCTTTTTCTTATGATTACCAGTTTGCTGAACAATATTTGTATTATCCATTTTGTTTTTTTACCGTATTTTTTTAACGGTAGTAACTCCTTTCTGATATTTATATGATTTATATTATACCACATTTTTTTATAGATGTTAAGGGTTTTCTAAAAAAAAACATCATTTTGTATAATTTAGCAAAAACCTCCAATAATATTAACATTAAATTCATTAAAGGAGGTAAATTTTATGAAAAAATCTATCAATCGGAAAATCTTTTTTACAATATTTACTGCAACAGCAATATCAGGATTCATCATAATATGTACCATTGCACAAAACATACAAATAACCAGAACTCAAATAAAATCCGCAGTAAATGTACCTGAAGTTTCTCAGCCTGAATGTATTGTCCGTGAATATAATGGTAAAATAGGGGTATTCCGTGGAGAAGCAGATAAACCATATAAAATAATTGATTATAATGTAAATTTACTTTCAGAATATGACCGTCAGCAGATTTCAGCAGGAATAACGATTGAATCTGATGAACAATTGAGACAATTTATTGAAGATATTTCAGGTTGAATAATTATTTATTACGTTTTTTCTTACGGACAGAGTAACCAAAGTCGCCTAATTTTCTGCCAAGTGCAAAATATTCTCCATGTGCATATGCCATGAGGCCACATTGCTGAAGATTAAGTTTTCCTTTGCTGTCAATAAATTTCTCATCAACATCGACACCTATTATTTCTGCGAGAAACATTGTATGGCTGCCTAATGGCTTAACCTCAACTACACGGCATTCCAAAGATACAGGACATTCTTCAATCAACGGAACGTTCAGTTTATGTGATTCAACCAGATGAAAATTGCATTTTTCAATCTTATTCATATCACGTCCGCTTTTCACACCGCAGAAATCTGTTTGTTTTACCATAGCAGAGGTAGTAAGATTTATAACAAATTCTCCGGATTCTTTTATTATATCATGCGAAAAACGTTCCGGTCTGACTGAAATATATGTCATAGGCGGACGGGTACAGCATATTCCTGTCCAGCCGATTGTTAAAACATTAGTTTTTTCCATAGTACCACAAGTAACAAGTGCTGCCGGAACAGGTGCAAGCAATGCACTGCCTTTCCAAAATTGTTTAGCCAAACTCTCACCTCCAAACAAGTATAATTATAACACTATGCAAGACATTTTTCAATCTTTTTCACCAAATTTTTAATATTTAAAAAAATTATTAATCGAAAAGCTTTTTATGACATAATACGACCATTTCATATAGTATAATAAATACAAACATTAAGAAGGGAGAATACAATGAATATTGATATAAAATCCGTGAATGGTCATGCCATAGCAGTTTTAAATGGCGAAATAGACCATCATAATGCTCAGGAAATACGCAGTCAGCTTGACAAATATATATTAACTGTTCAGCCTCCGGAACTTATTATTGACTTTGGAAATATAACATTTATGGACAGTTCCGGAATAGGTCTTATAATGGGAAGAAGTCGTCTGATGCATAAGTTTGGCGGAAACCTTGAAATATGTAATCCCCAGCCATATATACGACGGGTTTTAAAACTTGCTGGTATGGAAAGACTTGTGAAAATAACATAAGGAGAAAAAATTATGGAAATACTTAATGAAATAAAATTTACTGTACCATCTCTTTCTGTAAATGAAAGTACATCAAGAGCAGTTGTTTCATCGTTCATAACGCAAAGCGACCCTATGGTTGAAGAACTTTCAGATATACGCACAGCTGTTTCCGAAGCTGTCACTAACGCAATAGTACATGGTTACAGAAATTCAAAGGGAAACATTGAAATAACTGTCCGTTTATTGCCTAAAAGAGAAATTTACATAAAAGTCCGTGACAAAGGTTGCGGAATTCCCGACGTAAATAAAGCTATGGAACCTCTTTTTACCACCGCTCCGGAAGAAGAACGCTCTGGTCTGGGCTTTTCTGTAATGGAATCGTTTATGGACAAACTTACAGTAAAAAGCAAGGTAGGTCAGGGTACAACTGTTATAATGCGTAAGAGGCTTGCTATACATGGAAACTATTAAAAAACCTCTTGCTGAAGAAAACTTAGGATTAGTACATCTCTGTGCAAATAAGTTCCGTGGACGTGGCATTGATTATGAGGAGCTATATTCAGCTGGGTGTATCGGACTTCTCAAAGCAATAAAAGCTTTTGATACAGAACGTGGCGTAAAATTTTCAACTTATGCAGTTCCGGTAATTCTCGGTGAAATAAAAAGATTATTTCGTGATGGAGGAACTATCAAAGTTAGTCGCAGCCTTAAAGAACTATCATTACATATTCAAAAAATATGTGAGGAATTCAGACACAATGAATGCAGAGAACCTACTATCAGCGAACTGTCTGCACTTTCAGGAGAACCAGAAGAAAACATTTCAGAGGCATTATGTGTAAGTATGCCATTGCTTTCCCTTACTTCATCTGATGACGAAGGACAAATAGATGTTCCGTCAGAATCGCCAGATGAAACAATTGTTGATTTATTGGCACTCCGTCAGATTATGTCACGACTTGACAGCAAAGACCGTATACTTATTGAATTAAGATATTTTAAAAATTTAACTCAGTCAAAAACAGCACAGATATTAAATATGACACAGGTTCAGGTTTCAAGACGTGAAAAAAAGCTCCTCACACAAATGCGTCAGGAACTTCTTGAATAATCAGAAAATAAGATATTCTATTATAGAATTTGATACCATAAACCCAGTCGGCGTAAGAGAGATACAAATACCATTATAATTTACATATCCCGATTTAATAAGTTCGGGAATTTTTTTTAATATTCTGTCCTTATGTTCCGGAAAAACATTCAAATCAAGTCCTTCAGAAAGTCTTAGTCTAAGCATGGCATACTCTTCAAAAGTACATGGATTATCCTCTGTAACCGTAACTTTTTGAACAGGACTTTTTATAAAGTCAAACAAATCTCTATCTACCGCAAAACGTTTGCCATTATTGCAAGAGTGTGACGATGGTCCTATACCTATATAATCAAAGCATTTCCAATAACGGCAATTATGCTGACTTTCAAAACCTTTTAACGCAAAGTTTGATACTTCATATTGCTGAAAGCCTTTATTCTTTAAAGTTTCTGTCATTTTAATATATAGTTCTGCTGTTGTGTCGTCATCAGGAAGAGAATTTTTTATTTCATCGCAGTCAAAAGGCGTACCGTATTCCGTTTTAAGAATATATCCGGAAATATGCTGTATTGGCAAAGTTGTTATTTTATCTAGTGTATATTCAAGACTGCTTACAGATTGATTAGGTAAAGCTATCATAACATCGCATGAAATATTTTCAAATCCTGCTCCATAAGCGTCCACAACAGCTTTTTCAGCTCTTTCTGCCGAATGAGTACGTCCTAAAAACTTCAATTCCTCATCAATCATGGACTGAACACCTATTGACAGCCGATTTATTCCGATACATCTAAATTTTTTCAGTTTCTCAGAATCAACCGTATTGGGATTTGTTTCAAGTGTTATTTCAGGGTTTTCAGAAAGAATAAAACTATTATTTATTTCGTCAAGAATTCTTCCAATTTGTTCAGGACTTAAAAGCGAAGGAGTCCCGCCACCAAAATATACTGTATCTGTAATTTTTGATTTATCGGAGTAAAACTTAAGGTTACGGATAACAGCATCAACATATTGTGAAACCGTATCCTTTTTGTAACTTTCAGAATAAAAATCACAATAAGCACATTTTTTGCCACAAAAAGGAACATGAATATATATTCCTAAAGATTTCATTAATAATTAAGTCTTATCGACTCCTCCATTTTAAAGCAGAATGAATTAACAATACGTGGAACTAAAATCATTGATAAAATAATTCCCACAACCACGAATATTTCATAATTAACATCTCCAACAGCAAAATTATCGGGGTGCAGATAAGTATATCCTACTCCAATAATACCTATCAGAGAATATATTGCATTAAAAATAGTAGCACCTTTGCCATTTACACATCTTGTGCCACATTCCGGACATTCACGTCCCTTGGAATTCATTTGACCTGCCAGAGCCTTTGTAAATGGATTAAATGTTTTTTTCCCGCAATGAGGGCAAGTATAGATACTCATATTATTTATCCTTTCTTTTGTTCAAGTGGCTTTAATCTTTTTGCCAGTATTGATTTTTTCTTTTTCTTTTTTAATGTAAAGGCTTTTTCAGCATACATAAGAAACATTCCTGCAAACAGCAACAACTCAAAAAAACATATATTTTTAAAGTTTTGTTCAGTAATTAAGCCGATTATTCCAAATAAAACTATAATAAATATATATCTCGCCGGAGATATGCTGTATACAAAATATCTTAACTTTCTTATAAATGTTCCGGCATAAAGCCTGTTTGCTGTACTGACAGCCAATATATCTGCCAGCACAAGCAAAACTGAAATTATAAGCAATAATATACCTGTCATATTCATGAATCAAGTTTAAGAACACTCATAAAGGCTTCCTGAGGGACTTCAACCGTTCCTAACTGACGCATACGTTTTTTACCTTCTTTTTGTTTTTCAAGGAGTTTTCTCTTACGTGTTATATCACCGCCATAACATTTTGCCAAAACATCTTTACGCATAGCCTTTACAGTTTCACGTGCTATAACTTTTCCGCCAATAGATGCCTGTATCGGAACTTCAAACAATTGACGTGGAATATTTTCCTTAAGTTTTTCTGCAATTTTTCTTGCCCTGCCATACGCCTTATCAGAATGAATTATAAATGACAGTGCATCAACTATATCACCATTAAGAAGGATATCTAATTTTACAAGCTTTGAAGGGACATAACCAAGCATTTCATAATCAAATGATGCATAACCCCTTGTGCGTGATTTTAGAACATCAAAGAAATCATAAACAATTTCATTAAGTGGCAATTCATAATGCAGATTGACTCTTGTATCGTCAAGGTATTGCATATTCTTGAAAATACCTCTTCTATCCTGACAAAGTTCCATAATATTACCGACGAATTCAGCAGGAGCAAGTATATCCGCCTTGACCATAGGTTCTTCAGCCGTCTGAATGAGGGCAGGGTCAGGGTAATTTGTCGGGTTATCGATATATTGAATTTCGCCATTAGTAAGAGTTACTTTATATATAACCGATGGTGCTGTGGTTATCAAATCAAGATTATATTCACGTTCAAGGCGTTCCTGAATAATCTCCATATGCAAAAGTCCAAGAAATCCGCATCTAAAGCCAAAGCCCAATGCAACAGAAGTTTCCGGCTCAAACGACAATGATGCGTCATTAAGCTGCAATTTTTCAAGAGCATCACGTAAATCGCCATATTTCGCACCATCTGCCGGATATATTCCAGAGAATACCATAGGGTTTACTTTTCTGTAACCTGCCAATGGTTCATCGCAAGGGTCATCATCATTTGTAACTGTATCGCCAACCTGTGTATCGCCAATGCTTTTTATAGAAGCTGAAATATATCCAACTTCACCAGCTTCAAGACTTCCGTTGTTAACAAGTTTGTCAGCGTCCATGAATCCAGCCTCGACAACTGTAAATACTGCTCCCGTTGCCATAAGACGTATATTATCGCCGACTTTTACCCTGCCTTCCTTTATACGAACATAAATTATTACGCCCTTATACGAATCATAATAACTATCAAATATTAAAGCTTTTAATGGCTTTTCAGTATCACCACTTGGTGCAGGAATATCAGTTACAATTCTTTCAAGAACTTCTTCAATATTAGTTCCCATTTTAGCCGAAATTCTTGGAGCGTCCATTGCCGGAATACCTATAACAGTTTCCACTTCTTCGCATACTCTTTCGGGGTCTGCTGATGGAAGGTCTATTTTATTTACAACGGGGACAACTTCCAAATCATTTTCAATTGCAAGATAAGTGTTTGCAAGGGTCTGGGCTTCTATTCCCTGTGATGCATCAACAACAAGTATAGCACCTTCGCACGCAACCAACGAGCGGGAAACTTCATAATTAAAGTCAACATGACCGGGAGTGTCTATCAGATTAAATATATAATCTTCGCCATCTTTTGCCGTGTACTTTAAACGAACAGCACGTGCCTTGATAGTTATACCTCTTTCACGTTCAATATCCATATTATCAAGCAATTGTTCTTCCATATCTCTCACGGCAACTGTTTCAGTTTTCTCAAGGATACGGTCAGCCAAAGTTGATTTTCCATGGTCTATATGTGCAATTATGCAAAAATTTCTAATTTTACTATTAGCCAAAATATTGTCCTCTTTTCTTCATGGAATAAAAAATCATCTTTTATAGAATTTATTATACACTGTTTTTCTCTTCATGTCAATAGAAAAAAGCGTATTATCCCAATAAAAAAACAGACTGTTAATCATCACAGTCTGTCTGATATTATTATAATTCAATACCATTTTGTTCAAGTAACTCTCTTGCGGTATCGACAGAGTCAACACCTTTGGAATTTTTCACCGGAGCAAATTCTCTACATCGTTCGACTTCATAAGGCAAACAGCTATCCTGCAATTTAATCATATCAAGTACAAGTGTTTCAAATTTATATCCATTAAGCTTATCCGGATTTATCAGTTCGCCGTTTTCATTCATATATGGTATTTTCTTTTCAACTACATGAACGGGCATTTTTTCTGAAACAATCTGTTTCAGTTTTTTTAAATTAAACAAATAATTTAATATAACTCCATATTTATAAGCAAGCTGACCATCATCGGTAAGGAGTTCACGCATTTCATTTGTCATTTCAAAATACTCAACGATAGCAGGTTTGCCATTTTCAGTGCACAAAACGCCAACACGTTCATCAGGACTCGACTTGCTCACTACTTTGCCGCCAGATTGGCTTTTAGAGTCTACCACTGCACCTATAAAATACGGGTCTGCAATCTGCTGAAGAACATTATCAACTGCAAACACATTTATCCATTCAATGCCCTTTTCTTCTATATCATCGAGTAAACCAGCATGAACTATTGAAGAAAACCAACCACCATTTCCATTTGGAGAAATAGAAATATTCGATTTATTTTCCATATAGATTTTACCGTTAAAATCTACACTTGGTGCCATATCCTGTATAAAAAATCTGATATAATTTTTATCATATCCGAAATAATTTTTTTCATTAAAGAAATTTACTGTATCATTGTAATTTTTTTCACTGGTCATTATATATAACGGAATAAATACACCAACATTCTTAACAACTTTCATAATATTATTTATAAGGCACTCAAAAATATACAATTCTTTTGTAATACCTATATTAAACATTCCTTTGGGTTTATCAAAACCAAGACGTGTGCCTTGTCCCCCCGCCAGAAGTACAGCTGCCACTTTATTATTTTTAATGGTTTCACAGCCAATTGAATAATATTTTTCTTTGTTTTCTGAAATATCATTGATAGTAACTGCACCTAATGGTTCAAACTTACCTCTTTGCAATGAATATTGATTTTCTTTCTTAAGGTTTTCCAAAACAGAAAAATCTATCAATTCTATTTGAGAAAGAAGATTTTGTTTTTCTTCATTGTCAAGTTCATCATAATATTTAAGTATATGTTCTTGCCCGTAATCCTCTAATAATTTTTTAGCCATATTAAAAGTAATCATAGAGCAACCCCCTTTTCAAGTTATAATCCAAAAGTTATACATATTGTTTATTATATCACATTAATTTATTTTCGTCAACAAAAATTTTATTCAATTGAAAACTTTACTAATAATCAATTTTCGCCGCAGCTAAAATAGTTAAAACAAAAACTTTTATAAAATCGCTTGACAAATCAATTCTGTTGTGATATAATAATATACGTTGTAAGGAACATGTATTTTAAACAAGTAGGGGTATAGCTCAGTTGGTAGAGCAGTGGTCTCCAAAACCACGTGCCGAGGGTTCAAGTCCTTCTGCCCCTGCCATTTTTATTCATAGGATATGAAAAAAGCTCATCTGTTGAGCTTTTTTTGTATTTATTTTTTACTATGATAGCAATGGTCACCTGCCAACAGACAATCCTCCATCGATAATAAGATTTTGACCTGTCATATATGAACACCTCTCTGAACACAACCAACTGACAGCATCAGCGATTTCTTCCGCATCAGCAAACCTCTGCATAGGGATTTGTTTAAGATACTGATTAACTAATTTTTCAGGCACTTGATTTAACATATCCGTTTTTACATAGCCAGGAGAAATTGCATTTACACTAATGTTAAAATTTGAAAGTTCAACAGCAAGTGAACGAGTAAACCCAAGTATCGCTGATTTAGATGCAGAATAAGCTGTTTGTCCCGAAAGTCCCAACATTCCGGCAACAGATGCAATATTAATAATCTTCCCTGATTTTTTTGAAATCATATGTGGTATAACGGCTTTACAGCATTGCATTGTCCCTATAAGATTAGTGGAAATAACTTTATTTATCTCATTTAAAGGCTGTATCATCAGAAAACTGTCATTACTAATTCCCGCATTATTAACAAGGCAATCAACTTTACCATACTCTTTCTTTATATATGAAAACATTGAATTTACTTGTTCCTCATCTTCAATTGAACAAGAATAAATATAAACTTCACAACCTTGTTTTGTAAGTTCCTCACATAAATTATGTGCTTCATTCTGACTGTTATTATAATTAATAATTACAACATAACCGTCAGCTGCCAATCTACGGCTTATAGCAGCACCAATTCCCTTAGCACCACCAGTTATTAAAGCAATTTTTTTCATAAAGTTTCCTCCGCAAGCAATTTTTTCATTTTCTCATAATACCCTTTCTTGAAGAAAACACAATTTGATACGTCATAACCGTAAAAATCTTCATTTTTGCATACTGCCATTGCTCTGCAACCTCCACCACAAACGAATCTGTAATCACAATTCTGACAACATTCATTAGCTTGTATAATTTCTTCTGCCTTTGTACAGGCACATTTTGTATATTCAGAATAATTTAAAATAGAACACAGTTTCTCCTGAAAAAGACTAGGCATATTTCTTTTCATATATTGACTGTCTGTAATAACAAAACATGGACTTACTTTACCATCATATGAAATATTAATACTTGTTTCAAAAGAAGGACAAGTATTTTTTTGTACGCTTTTTTCAGTACCGGAATAACTTTTAGGCAGAAGTATTTTTCTTTTTTTATCACCTGAAACATACAAAATACGATAAATATTCAGTTCAATTCGGCTCTGGCTCTTGAAGAATACAGGAATATACTTTAAAAGATAATCATAATACGTTTCAAATGGCAATTTTTCAGATTCTGCCACTTCTTTCCACAAACCGATGTCACAAGTCGGAGTAATATTTATCAACTTAACATCATAGCTATCCATTAAACTGACTGTTTCCGCCAACGATTCAAGATTTGCACGGTTAACACACATATCTATAACAACAGGAAATTTTCTTTTATAAAGTAATTCAAGCTTTTGTATCAAATTTTTTTCAGCTCCGTGTACCCCTCTTTGCAAATCATGAAATCCTACCCCGTCAAAACTCATACGAATGACAGGGCGTACGCCAATTGTTTCAAAGTAGTCCAACAAGGTCTCTGTAATTAATGAACCATTTGTAAAGATTTGAGAAAGTTGTATATCATGATTTAAAAGTTCCAAAACGATTTCCTTAAAATATGGGTGTATAAGAGGTTCTCCTCCAATTAATGTTACATTTTTTATTCCACACTCTTCAAGCTGAATTATAACATTCTTGCATTCTTCCATGGACAAATCAGTATTCTTACCTGCATTGGGTGAAGAAACCGAACAATGACGACAATTGTAATTACATCTTTTGGTAATAGCCCATACAGCTTCAGAAATGTAACGACAATCATATTTTTTATATTTTTGTTCTTCATTAAGATGGCTATTTTTTTCAGAACGCTTTATAATATTCATAATCTGAAACAATATCAACTGTTCGGAAACTCTTTTTTCTTTACAGAATTCATCATCAACAGATATGTTATGTAGCTTTTGTAGCAATTCAAAATTTTGCTCAGAAAGCTTTTTTATTATTGTTCCGCTTGCCAGATGTACAAGTGCATATGGAATATTGCTCCAGCCCCGAAATCCTAATTCCGGATTAAGTTTATAATATATATCCATGTTCCATAATTCTCCGTAATAATACAAAAGGTTCATCATTATTATGCTCATTTACTTCTTCTGCAAGTTGATGAACCAAATTTAAAATTCTTTCTTGTAATTCTGATATTTCAGATTTATCACAATAAAATTCCAGTCTGCCACCAATATACGAACCATTATCGTCTAATCCCAGAAAAAGCAATGCTAATCTTGTGGAATAATTTCCAAATGCTGCAAACAAGCCAATACAGTCTGCCACAATTTCATCAAAGATTATATTCTTTTTTTTCATTCCAGAGTTTACGACATATATAATGTGTACATTCATGATAAATACGAATTTTTTGTGAAGCATTAATCCATTCCGATTCAGAGATTCCTATCTTTTCTGCCGGAATGTTACTATATAACCCATCAGAAATTAACAACAGACAATCTTTAAAATTGGATTTATCTGATGTGAAACGTTTAAATTCCGGATTATAGTCAGTATTTCCTTCCGAAACATACTTTTCCATATGTGAGTTAATTTTATTCCAATTACTGATACCATTTATCATCATAGCACCTATTGTATCAGGAACATATTTACGCACACCTTTATACACAGTTTTATTCAAAAATAAAATAAAATCCTGTCTGTTCTTTAAAAATACAATCTCAACTTCTCCTGCTTCTGTAAAAATACTTTTAATATAATCTTCATGAGACGTTTCAAAATCTGTCAGTGATGTATTGAAATATTTTCCACCAGATAAAGTGGCATTTTTATACCATAAATTTTCTTCACCTTCCTCGCAAAGCGGTATATAAAGTGATGGATATCGCTTTGCCAGTTCTCTAATACAAGACTTCCCATAAATATACATATTATGCCCTTTCTATTGACTTTAACAATACATACATATAGTTTCCCTGCACATCAATGCCCGTGGCAAGAATACTTTTTATCTGTTTATTATTTGCAAACGGATTTTCCTGCTTTTTAAGGCAAACAGATGCAAAAGCCACATTGAGCAGAAAACTGCTTCCCAATGTTTCTCCAAACACCGTACGTACAGAACTTATATAAGGAATATCAGGCAATATTTTTTCAAAAGCCAACTTTTCCTGATTTCCAAACTCAAGTTGCGTACCTATACCAAAAATAACATCAGGAGATTCTATTTTCACAATATCGGATAATATTTCAGAAAATATGTCTTCAGAAATCGAAACTCCATTTGATAAAAACGGAGAACTTTCCAAGGCAACTGAACCTGAAGTCAAAACAGAAGCATAACTGTATTCTGTCAGATGACAAGACAAGTACATAGCCACACTACATTCTGCAAGTTGTGGTTTATGGTACATACGTAGCATATCAACTGCCTTGAAAACTTCTTCACAATATTCTTCCTGAGCACCAACAATCATATTTTCAGCTTTACCATTACACAAAACAGGTATCGCCAAATCAATCGGATTTCCTCCAAGCAAAGTCGTGCTATATCCTTTAATTCCGAGTAGAATACACACATTTCCCAATGAATAATTTGGAACTAAAGACGCAAAAGTCAATGGACTGCACAAATCCGGCTCTTTCTTTGCTACTGAATCAAAAAACTTTACATTAGATTCTGATGCACCATAACCTGTTGTAAAAATAATACCCATTTTTTCATTATTTTGATTTTCTGCATCGCTGATACCCGCATCAGATAAACATAATGTCGCAACTTCTGCTGCAAGTTTGGCATATCTGGTAATTCTCCTTAATTTTGACTTTTCAATCACAGATGTATATTGCAATTTTGAAGATATAGCATCTGTTGTCATACACGAATTTAAATTATTCCAGATTTCATCTACCGTATTTCCGGCACGGCTAATTATTCCTATACCATTAATATAAACAGTATTCATTGGTGATTCACCTCTTTAAAACAATATAATATTTTTCCCTCTGCAATCAGACGTTCACCAGATGTTATACTACATTCTGCCTCGCCGGCATTTTCTGATGAATATGTTGAAATAGCTTGTATTTTCAGTATTTCTTCCGTATAAGCCAATGAAAACTGCTTATATTTGCGTATACCCAACAACAATGGTATTTTTCCCTTGGCAGGATTTATAAACAAAGCGGTCTGTGCCATTAACTCCGGAAAAAGAAAAGCAGGATAGTATTTTTTTTCATATATTTCAATAAGCATAGGGTCATCATATAAAATCTTTTTTTCTCCGATTGCCTTATCCGAAAACCTTGTCACATTATCCAAAAGAAACATAATATCTCTATGTGGAATTTCATTCATCATTTCCTCATATGACAACATCATTCTTCACCATATTTTTTTACCAGAATACTGGCTGTATTTCCGGCAAAAGCAAAAGAGTTGGAAAGTGCATAATTAATATCAAGTTCAGATGCATCTTTATGAATCTGCAATTTTCCGCTTTCAGACATTTTATTTTTCAATGACGGCTGTGGCATATATAAACCTTTTTTTATTGCAAGCATCACTGCCACAAGTTCCAGAACGCCGGACGCACCCATACAATGTCCTATCTGCCCCTTTAATGAACTAATATATAATGGAGTTTCATTTGAAGAAAATACTTTATTAATTGCACTTGTTTCCATATTGTCATTATGTGTTGTACCCGTACCATGTGCATTTATATACTGTACTTCTTCCGGAGAAACATTTCCGTCTTTCAAAGCATTACACATTGACAAACAAGCCCCTGTACCTTCCGGGTCAGGCGAAGTTATATGATAAGCATCATTATTCAAACCATATCCAACAATTTCGCCATATATACTTGCGTGACGTTTCTGAGCAGATTCCAGCGTTTCTGCAAGCAAAAACGCACTGCCTTCACCAATATTAATGCCATCACGATTTTCATCAAATGGATTACATATATCAGAACTAAGATTTTTAAGTGAATGAAATCCATATGCTGAAACTTCAGAAATAGGGTCTGCACCCCCAATAATTGCCCTGTCATATATACCATTACGAATCATTTCAAAAGCTATTCCTGCAACAGTAGTGCCAGATGCACAAGCAGATGATGAAACATAACTTCCACCTTTTATTCCGAACAAATTTCTGATTTCAGGAATAAAACTATACGATAAAGCCAGCATTTCCGGATTTTTTGTTTCCGCATAAGCAAGACCATGTAACGTATGTCCGAGCAACGTTCCAAAACAAAAACAGGTCTTTGTATTATGCAAAAATTCACAATCATCACCTATTTCATCGAGCAATTCTCTGGCAGCAAGTTGTGCAATTGCTTCTGTACGGGATTTTTCATTTGCTGATTCAGGAAGATATGGCAAACTTTTTTCAGGTATACAGCCAAAATAATTTGTTCTCAGCTTTTCAGTTGAAAATACTTCACATGGTTTAATACCAACATTTCCGGCAATGCAGTTTTCAAAAAACATTTTCTTCCCTATTCCTAATGGCGAAGCTATTCCCATTGCTGTAATAACTACCCTTTGAGCCATGTTAATTTTCCTGCTTTCCTGTAATATAGTTGGCAATATCGTCCACTGTATTTAATGTTCTGATATCTTTATCATCTATTTTAACGCCAAACTCTTCCATTACCACAACAGCAAGTTCCAGAGTCATAATAGAATCAAGATTAAGACATGGTTTATCAGCAACTTCCCTGCCTTCAAACAATGGTGCATCATATGGGAAATTTTGTGCTTCAAAGTCATCTTCCAGCTCAGCGATTTCCAAAATCTTATTTAAAATTTTTTCTTTAATATTCATACGACATATTCCTTTCATGCAATTAATAATATTTTTATAAACACAGCTTAAGTACTTTGACGAACTGCCAACTGATAAAATCTTCCTTTAAGTTTCATCAGTTCATCGTATGTTCCCTGTTCCACTATTTTTCCATTAGCCATAACAAGTATCCTGTCACAATTTATGATTGTACTTAAACGATGTGCAATAACAATACGGGTAGCTTTAAGTTTTTCAAGACTTTCGCAAACCAAAGCTTGATTTACATTATCCAAAGCACTGGTAGCCTCATCAAAAAACAAAATATTAGGTTTATTTACAATTGCTCTTGCAATTAAAATTCTTTGTCTCTGACCACCTGAAATAGTTCCGCCACCATCTGAAACAACTGTATGTAATTGCATAGGCATTTGTTTAATATCCTTTTCCAGTCCGACCGCCTTTACAACATCATTTACCATATTGACTGGCAAGTCACCACTTGTAATAGTAATGTTTTCATAAATACTGCCACTTATAAGTTTACTGTCCTGCAATACCACACCAAATCGTTTTCTAAGTTCACGTTTATCAAAACTATCAATATCTTTGGAATCATAGTATATTTTTCCAAGAGTTGGCTTTTCAAATCCAAGCAGCAACTTTAGTAACGTTGATTTACCACAACCAGATTCACCTACGATTCCAACATATTCTCCTGACTTTATGTTTAATGAAACGTCATTGAGAACCATTGGCTCATCTGCATTATATCTGAATGACACATTTGAAAGTTCAATATCGCCTTCAATTTTTCCGGGCATAATACAATCTTCACTAAATTCCTGTGTATTTTCCAGAAGTGGCTTGGCTCTTTCAAATAACGGTATAATATGATTAACATCAAGATAAGCAACAACCACCTGTATCATAGCAGCTGAAAACGAACCAAATGCTGACATAAATCCCATAAACACACCAAAGGATATTGAAAGATTCTTTTTTACCATAATATAATAGAAAACAACGTTAAAGAGTGTCGATAAAACAATATTTAAATTTTGTGCCAGATTATTCAATTGTTCTTTTTTAATAGTAACTTTTTTAAATTCTCCATATGGTTCAAGATACTGCAATAAAGCACGGTTTTCAACACCCGCAATACGAATTTTGGAAATTCCTCCTATCAACTGATACATAACAGAAGATGTTTTAGAGTTAATTTCAATCAATTGCTTTTCATATTTTATCTGTATTGTACCTATGACACCGACAATCAGCATATTGAGCAAAACCAGACCAACTCCGGCTATTGCAAGTTGTCCGGAATATGTTACCATTCTGACAAGATACATAACAGAACAAATGGCTGTCAGAAGCGTAGAAACAACTGTATTTGAAATAACATTGAAAATAGTTCCTACACCTGTTGCCCTTTTAGCAAGGTCTACACTGCTATAATTATGATAAAAACTACTTGGCATATTATATAATCTGTCAAATACAGCACTCTGAGCAGTATATTCCATGGTGTTAGTCGAACGAAATAATGCAATATTTTTTACAATTATAAAACTAAGATTTGAAACCGAAAATACAAGTATTAGCATACATGTTTCAAAAAGTGCATTTGTATCACCTGTATTAATATAATCATCAAAAATTTTCTGATTCAGATAAGGAACAAGTAAGCCTATAATAGTACTTAACAATGAAAATAACAATACATTTAAGATATCACTTTTGCAAATACTTTCACAACCAAACTTTATCAAATCAAAAGCATTTAATTTTTTATTTGGCAATGGTTTATAAATCATATAAGCTTCAGGAGATAATTCCTTTGCTATTTTATATGTAACTGTTTTCCCTGTACTGTCATTCTGTCCGATATAATAAATTGTATATTTAGATGTTCCCTTAGGAATACACACTACTGGCTTACCTTCAGTGGTAAAAGCAATAAATGCCCCAGAATCATGATTAAACCAGTTTTCTTCCAGAATAATTTTCCTACAAGTAAAATGAGAAACACGTGCAATATCCTGTATTGTGAATTTTCGTCCGCAGGCATCTTTTAAGTTATCATAAGATGCAACATGAATATTCTGCTTTGCACATAAAAAGGAAACCGCATCATAAATAGGATAATTACTTTTATCTGCCTGAGAAATCCGCTTTTTCCTATGAAATAAATTATAAATCAATGTCAAACTTTTTTCATAAGACTTTTCCTGTTCTTGTGTAGCTGAATAAATTCCTCCTTCTTCCTTAATCAATATAACATTGACTTTTTCCACAACTTCTTCTGCAAATTCCTCTGAAGAAAACAAACATATCTTTAATTTTTCCTTTGCGAATTTCAAAATAATTTCTTCAGAATAGCTTTCATTTTCATAGATACTTCCCTCTCCGGCCGCCGAAATCATAAAAGTCCAGTTACCAAGTATCTCACTGTCAATATACATAGCAGGAAACATTTCTCCCTTATGCAATTCACACATAAAGAAACGTCGTCCAGGTTCTCCTTGCGAATCTAATCTTACAGCATAAAGAAATATTTTTCCATCATTCACATAATAGTTACAAAGAGGGTTTAAAGTCATATAATAAGCAGTTTTACTCAATGTAATTTCTTTCACTTTTGTTCCCTCCTTTATATATTTTTAATAAGATTCTGATAATGACCCGACTCATTCATTAAACTTTCGTGTGTACCTTTCTGTACAATTTTACCATGTTCCATTACAATAATTTCATCGCAGTCACGAATCGCACTAAGCCTGTGGGCAACAATAATACAAGTACATGCACGTCGTTTTATATTATCGATAATCTGCTTTTCTGTAATTGCATCTAATGCACTTGTTGCTTCGTCCATTATAAGAATAGTCGGATTTGTTACCAATGCACGTGCAATTTCTAAACGTTGACGCTGACCTCCACTTATATTAGTACCGCCTTCTGACAATACATAATCATAAGCGTTGTCCTTTTTAGTTATCATATCGTGAATACATGCGTCTTTAGCTGCTGCAATTATATCTTCATCACGAATGGTTTTATTCCACATTGTAAGATTTTCTTTAATAGTACCTTCAAAGATAGTAACTTCCTGACTTACAGTTGAAATAGAACTACTAATAATTTCAGGCTGAATTTCGTTCATATCAACGCCATCTACTAAAATTTTCCCGTCCCACGGCAGATAAAGACCACTGATAATTTTAGATACTGTAGATTTACCACAACCTGACGCTCCTACAAATGCAATACTTTTACCACTCTTTAAATGAAAGCTAAAGTCTTCTACCAGAGGTTTTTCAAGTCTGCTGTACCCAAAAGAAATATTTCTAAGCTGAATATCACCGCTAAGCTTTTGTATGCCTATTTCGTCCTTTTTTTCCATTTTAAAAATAGGGTCTTTTTCATAATGAAGTATATCGTCTACACGACTCATATCCGCTTTAACTTCCTGTATTTTCTGTACAAAAGTAATCAGTTCATTTACAGGTGTAATAAAGGAACTCAATAGAGAATTGAATGCTACTAACATTCCCACTGTCAGACTTCCGTTAATTACCATATATCCACCCAGCATCATAACCAGAATATTGGAAATCTGATTGGTTACTTGTGGAATGGAATTCAATATCTGCTGTAATTTACCATATTCCTGTTCCATACGAGTAGATTTAGCGTAATTTCCCAATACACGACCGGAATAATCACTTTCCACACCCGATGCTTTGAGAGTATCAATCATACCTATTCCCGAAACAAGCACACCACTTAATTTTCCCTCATCTTGAAGCACTTTCATCATAGACGTGGAAAGTTTATCTGATGTCAATTTGATAATGAAAAAATTAATAATAATATTACATATACCAATAAAAGTCAATACCGGACTATATAATAAAAGTAATATCAAATAAAACAACGAAACAAAAATATTTAAAATATTGCGTGCCATATCACCGGTAATAAATTCACATACCTTATTGTTGTTATTAACACGTTCTGCCAAATCTCCTGCAAAACGCTGGTCAAAAAATGACATTGGCAAACGCATCATATGTGAAATAAACTTATGTCCTGACAATAACGACATTTTATTTGAAAGTTTTTGAAGAATCATATTACGATAAAAAGTAAAACCTGCATTAAAAATTGAACTTGCCATCATTGCAATCAAAAGAATCAATAACCATTCTTTGTTGCCTTTCACCAAAATATCATCTGTGAAAATCTGTGTAAAAACAGGACTAAGCAAACCAGGTACAATTAAACACAATCCAATCAAAATCAAATATATCAATATAAGCTTTTGACCTTTAAGGCGTTCCTGAACAAACCCGAAAAGACTATCTTTTTTCTTTTCTTTAACAAAATCACCAGTTGGCTTGAATTTCAAAACAACACCTGTAAATCCCTCATCAAGTTCTTTAAGGGTCAGTTTTCTTCTTCCCTGTGCCGGGTCGTTGATATAGGCATAACCATGTTTTATTCCCTCATACACTACAAAATGATTGAAATTCCAGTGAATTATGCAAGGTGTCTGAGTTTCTTCCATGAGTGCGTTAATAGACATACGCCGACCAGATGTTTCAAATCCATATTTTCTTGCACCTTGCAAAATCTTGCTTGCCTTACACCCATCACGGCTGACACCAGTATCAACACGTACTTTGTCTAAAGGTACATGTTTCCCATAGTATGCCATAATCATAGATAAAGAAGCAGCACCACATTCTGTTCCTTCCATCTGATAAATGGTAGGCGTTTTAACATATGTTTTCTTTTTCACCTGATAATATCCTCCTGCCAGAATTATTGCTGTTCAGATTTTGTTTCACCAGCCAAAAACTTCTTAATTGTTGGAATCAGCTTTGAAATTGGTGGATTCTCATCTACAACTATTTTAAGACTTATCATTGTATTTTCTGTTAAAGTCAGCTGACTGCCTTTTTTATTAGACCAGGCGTAACCGTTTGCAGTAGATGTATCTGTATCCAGTTCAATTATAACTTCAATAACAGGCCCTGATTGTTGAAAAGAATTAACAAGTAATTCATCGCCGAGTTTCATAAGCATTTCCTGAGTATCTGTACAATATTCATTAACAGAAAGCACCTTACCAGTCATATGACCGTATTCCTGTTCATCAACGGTAGATGGTGTTGCAATAACTTTCATGCCGACCTCAATTTTTTTAGCACTTTCGAGAGGAACATAACAAAGGATTATATTATCTTTTTTATCTGTTTCATTCTGCTTAATCTTTAAAACCTGTGAACCTTGTGATATAGATTGTCCCTGTTGCACATACATACCAGTAACAGTACCATTATATGGTGATACTATTGTCATATACTCCTGCATTTCTTCCAGCTGTGAAATCTGTTCTTTCAAGGCACTGATAGTAGATTCCTTAGTAGCATCAAATTGTTTCTGCAACTGAAGCGTTGTTGCATTCAGATTACTTTTTTCAAGTTCAACATTTAATTGTGAGCTGACTAATTGACTTTTCAAAGAAATCAATGTACTATATGCATTTGAATAATAGGAACTTGCCATAGAAAATGCATTTGACAGACTTATTTCCTCTGCACTCTGGGAACTCTGATTTTCATAAGCTGTCTGATATTCCGATTCTTTAAACTCATAATCTGATTTTTTGTTATTATAGTTATCTTCTGCATTCCAAAGATTGCTTTGTATTTCATCATACTGAGCCTGAT
Source organism: uncultured Alistipes sp. (assembly GCA_964616595.1). Classification (GTDB taxonomy): domain Bacteria; phylum Bacillota; class Clostridia; order Oscillospirales; family Ruminococcaceae; genus Ruminococcus. The sequence continues at coordinate 12,368 of CAZTUV010000001.1, read as the reverse complement.
AATAAACACGTTCTTCCTCTGACAATGTTTCAAAGACACTTTCTATCTGACTCATTTCCGACTTTGCCTGTTCGTATTCACTTGAAGCAACAGAATATTCGCTTTGTGCTTTCTGATAATCATAGTAAGTAACATTATAACTGTTATCAGAAAGACAATTCAGATATTTTTGTTCAGCCGTTTCCATTTCTATTCTCAAACGCTCTGTTTCTTGTTCTTGTTCTTCATAAGCGGTCTTGCATGATTCAAACTGTTCCACCGCACTAAAATAAGATAAATCCAAAGAATCAAATTGTACTTTTATTTCAAGTAATGATGCTGTATCATTAGTAGCCACATCATCGGTACTGGTCAAAGTTACAGAATTCACATCGGACATACTTTTTTTCAAGGCAGTAAGCTGAATTTCGGTATCCTGGTCATATAATTCTGCAATAATATCACCTTTAGATATTGTATCTCCGACCTCCAGATATAAATCCGCAATTTCGCCTGTACCACTTGAAAATACATAATAAGTTGAATTCTGGTCTGTGTAAACACCTGAAATCCTTAAATTTTCTGGTAACGAACCAAAAACTGCCCAAATAATTACTGAAATAACAACTGCAATAATTCCAATAAATGAAATCCATAATGATGGTGATGTAATTTTTATCATTTTATCCAGCTGTTCCGGAGAAGATAACCGTTCTAATGAAGATTTACGATAAATTTCAGCCATATACTATTTTCATTCCTTTCCAATTATTTTACTCCAATAAATCTGACGTCCTTCTGTCAGTGTCAGACACGAAAACATTGACGAAATAAGATTAAGCATAGTCTTATTATCAGACATAACGGTGTAACTGACTATATGATAATTACTTTTAAGTATTTCGTCCATTGAATTAAAAAAAGCTCCTGCAAACACCCCTGTTCCTTTCCATTTTTCCGCAGTACTTATTTGTGCAAACACCAGAGAATTTTTATCTGCCTTTGTTACCATTGTATATGCTAAGGGTACTTGTTCATTGCAAGAAATAAAACTTAATTCCGGAACCAAGTCACCACAATTTCCATATGCTATAAATGATGAATTCAATTCCTTTGGAAAATCGTTATGTTTCATATCATAAATATAGTTTAACATTGATGAATCAGCCTGAGAAAAAGAAATCGTTTTAATTTTATTAAAAGCTTGCCATTTTTCGATATATTTTTTACGTTCAGATGAATATAATTTCCATTTTTCTATATTTTCACTATCCACATTACATCTTACAATAATACTTTCAGAATCGGGCTTAAATCCCCATTTCTGAAACACATATATAAGACTTTCATCTTTTAATACCGTCCTTGTATAACATATCTTAACATTTCTTTTTATGAGTTCATTGACTATGCTTTTAAAAAACCAGCTTCCATAGCCTTTTCCCCGATAATCCTGTGCTACATAAATATAAACAAGTTCCATTTCGGTTGAATCGGCACATTGTTTTATTATTGCAACCCCAACTTCTCTATTTTCATCTGTCATGAGAAATAATAAATCTTTCGGACTCATTTTTCTGCTGTAATATCTTGCAATTGCAGGAAAAGATTTTCCATAGAACATAATAAATTCCAAAGCACTTATTTGCTTCAATATCATATCAAATCTCCTTTTCATTGCCATATTCGGAAATATATAATAACAGCATCAGTCCATAACCTGATTTTCCGCCTGCAAGTGACAAATCAGCATCATCTTTATTATAATTCAAAATGGCAAAATGTTTCTTAACAATATCCATTGCTTTCATTTTCATCAGAAACAAAAGTATTCCTGATTCACCACAGCAAAGTGTAACATTATTTTTCATACCATATTCGGAATTCTTTTTCAAAGCACTATTTATAATATTTTTAATTTCCATTGTCTGCATTTCTTCAGGGGCACTTGCTGCTGCATAAGCTATTCCCGTTAATCCTCTGCAAATACTATATTGTTCATATTCTGCCAAGCGTATATCTGAAAGTAATGATATTGCTTTTTTGCAATAATCTATATTTCCTGTACACTGATAAGCCGAAAGCAAAGAATAAGCAATACCTGCATTTCCATGTGAAAAAGTATCATTTTCAAGAGGCATACAGTGACAAAGTTGTTCTGCCTTATCTGCAACTAACCGTTTTATCTGATTATCTGAACAACAATTTGATAATACAAAAATAACACCTGCATTTCCTTGATAAAAATCCTGATTTTCTATCATTGGAGAACTTGCAAGTATCTTAATTGCTTTTTGCAGTACAGATTTATTATTTATAGAAAGAATTTCCGAAATTCTGAACATACCATATACAATTCCAGCGAATCCATCAGAAAACGAAATATCAGAAACACCATTCATAACAGATATTTTTTCTGAAACTTTCATGTATATATGTTCAGCCATTTTTATTGCTGAAAAATCATTATAATATTTACCATACAATGCTAAAAACAAGCCTGTTCCTACTGTTCCTGAAAATAATGAATAACTTGTAAGCGTCAATTCCTGATAAGGTGAAGTCCATACAATACTCTTGTCTGAAGCCTGCAATGCTTTATATTTAATTTCATGAGCTATCTTATGTAAAATATCTTCACATCTGGATTTTATTTTTTCATTGGAATCATTACACGTTAATAATGGAACTATTTCTGTTTTTTGTGGCAATTTATCATATAAAAAAATAGTTTTAATATATTGTTCAATTATGTGTTCTGAATACTTCATACTCTGAAATGACATTTTGTTAATTTGTTGTTTCATTCGTTCTGATGGAGAAAAAACAAAATATGATGGTATAATCAGTTTATTATTAAAATATAAGTTCCGTGAATCAAGCTTACAAGAAAATAATGGTATATTACCCATAAGCAATGAATCTTTTTCTGATTCTGCAATTTTTGACAAGGATTTTGGAAAGGCACGATAAAGCTGATTAATATATTTTAAATAACCCGCCAAGTCTGAAAGTTGACTTTTCATATAAAAAGAGGCACATAATTTCTGATAAACAGCTGTTCCTCTTATTAAAAAGCGTACAGACATATCGCCAAAACTTTCGTCATCTAAAACATTTATCAGCATTGGACGACAAGCAATAATTTTCTGCCACATTGATGAAAAACCTGAATTTATACGAGAATATATCTGTTTCAAATTAAGTTTATTCATTTCCAGCACTTTCTTTATATCTTTGCTTAAAGCACCCAACTTCTGTTTTCTGAAATTACATACAAACAAGTCATTTTTTAATATTTTCAATATTTCATTATTATCAAAATCAGTACTGTTTTCAATAGCTGGCTGTATGCAAGTTTCGGTATCAAGCCATACGGGGCAATATCGACCAGATTGTATATTTTCGTTTATCAAATCACTGCTTGATAATAAATAAAAAAGTGCCAGCAATTTTCCCCAATTAATAAAATAAAGATTTATTTCCTCGTATGTTTCCGGAAATTGCGATAATATATATTCCATATAACCATAATTATCTTTTTCTAAAAAGTCCGGAATCCATTTTTCGTCAAAATCTAAAATTGCTGAAATACGTTTTAAAAATGACATAGTACGAATACTACGACCTTTATATACAATATTTACATTATTAATCTGAATTTGATAAACACCTGTCAATTCAGCATGAAAATCGCTGTTTAAAGATTTTATAGATATCTGATATGGTGGCAAAATCTTAAAGTGTTCAGTAATTTCATCTAAATCAGAAGTAATGCGTTTTAACATTCTGAAAAAACCATCAAGATACGTCATAACACTTAATGTACATATACGGATACACATTGGAAATTGTACAGCAAATTTCCAATAACCATCCGCTGTTTTAAGGTTTTCAGCGATTTCATGTCTGACCGCCGTATTAACAACGGTCAGAATAAAATCTTCATTTTCAGTATGTTTTTGTTGATAAAGTTGTTTTTCAGCATAATGCATATATCGTGCTGTCTGGTAAAGCAATTCTTCACCAATAGAAGGGTCAGGAGTTATTCCATATGAAAAAACAGCTTTTTCAGTTTCTGATTTCACATAATTATAAAACGGAGCCAACAGCCAAAACATATCTTCATGTATAAAAGAAAGATGTGGGTTTTTAAGATTATACGGATTATATTCCTGCATAATTTCTTGAAACTTACTACACCAATCTAAATCTCCATTAATAGCAACAAGTTCCCAAAGCTTATGAAATTGTTCTGATTTCCACTCCATTATATAAAATTCCTTTCATGCTAATACACAGACTACATTTGCAAATATGCTCCTGTACAAATTTTCAGAATCAGTCCTCGCTGTCAATGAAACAGAGACCTAAGCTTGTAGCCATAGAATGGAAACCTATTCTGAAACCGGTACTAAAGTCTTCAAAGAACTTTTTTGCACCAGCCTTGCTACCACCTGCAACAGCATCAAGTTCATCTTCAGAAAGTTCAGCATCTTCTTCATTCAGTTTTGCAGAATATGCTTTCATATCATCTTCTGTAAATTCATAACCATTTGCTTTACCATAGTCGATGAGACCCTGCTTCTTATCTGAGATGTTTTCATCTTCAAACATCTTTCTCATACCAGCACCAAGTTCATCATTTACCTTTGTTTCATTAAGAAACTCTTCAAATCTGCTCATAACGAATCTCCTTTTTAAATATTTTTCAATCTGATGAACTGATTATCCAAATAATATTACAAAAAATCAGTTCATCAGTTTCATGACACAGTTATCGGCGAGTCAACAGCCAACTCCTTCATTCAACCCGATTAAAGGCCCAATGTTAAGAGGTCTTTCAAATCCTCACCAATATCTTTCCACTTAGGTGGATTTTTAATCATCTTTCCGATATTGCCTTTGCTACCGCCAGCAACCATTTCCAAGTCCTCATCAGAGAGTTCTTCGCTGAGATTGCTGTTTGCTATGGACAAAGAAGTTTTTAATTCCTCCATAGTATAACCGTCCACATACTTTGTAGACACCTCATACATTTCCTCAATGTTGTTGCATCCACGCAGTTTTTCCTGAAGCTCTTCATTTTTTTGAATTTCTTCAAGAAGAATCATGAGTTTCTCATTCATCTTAATCTACCTCCATAAAATTATATTTATATCACAGTTTCATATATCAGACGATATATTCATACTGCAAATATACTTTAAATATTTTCAAATACACTTTTCAAATCTTCTTGATTCGGGAAATATTTATTCATTTCCATTCCAAGTTTACGAAATACATCATAAACATTTAAATAATTACATCGTCCATCTTTTGAATAAGCACATTCTTCACAATTCCAACATGGTGGAACGGGAAATACTTTTTCCATTGTTTTCTCGGGTTCACAAAGCCAATTGCATATCTTATCCGCCAGAACATCTTCATAAAGCATATGTATCAATTCTGAAACTTCATCATGTTTTTTACCATCTTCTATCTGATGCATATACAAACTAACACATTTTACCAATGTTTTATTTTCTGTTTTAATGGAATCTAATGAAATACTATCAATTAACTGCACTGCTTCATCATAATTCATCATAGAATAAAAGATAAATGATATTATCAATGGCAAATCAATATTTGAATCTACAAGAATATAGGTAAATGGTCGTGAAAAAATACGTTTTATTGTACAATCAGTTATTTTATTCTGATAGAGTTTGTACTTTACATAACGTACAACTCTGTTTTTCAAATCTTCACTCCATACTTTCCCCATGCCAAATCCTTCAGAAATAGCATATTGAGTATTATATCCTCGGAATGTCATCAAATCTGCATCATTTATTTCATTTATTCCTGGTATAATAATCTGCAATGCAGGTAATCCCAGATACCCCGATTGACGAATAAAAACATCATAATTATTTTTCATTAATGGCTCAAGCATATAATTCATCAATTCTCTGTTTGATATATCTGAAACATCATTAAAAGGAGTATATTCATAATCTGGTTCTTTTTCAAAAAGACTGCTACGATAATATCCTTCTCCATTTCTGAATATAGAATAAATATTTGAATCAGATGATACCTGTTCGTCTGTTCCAATTGAAGCTGTACCTATAAAGTTTTCTATTGAACGTCCCTGAAACGCCTCTGTCAAAGTACGTTCCAATGCGATTTCAAAAGAAGGGTGAGCCCCAAGACGAAATCCAAAGTTTCCTGTTTTCCTGTCTGATATTACAGTTCCTAATACAGGATATCCTTTACCTAATGATAAATCCTTAACGATTACATTATAACGTCCACTCTTAGTAATTTCGTGGATTACATCGTTCATTTTACTTGACTCAAGTACAGATTGCGGAACTGATGGTGGTGTTATAGAATTTTCAAGAATATATCTATTTACATATCTTTCATAGATTTCTGACAATCCCTGAACCATTGCTTCTTCAAATGTATTGCCCGCACTCATTCCATTACTGCCATACATTTTAGAATAAATTACATAAGGAAGATAAACGGTATTTTTGGATTTCAGGCTATAAAACGGAACAGAAAGAATACTGCCTTTTTCAGAAACATTCCATTTTTTTGCATCATATCCGTCAGACTTCCAAGCAACTTTATTTTATCAAAGTAATTATCACATTTGTTTTTTGTATATAAACGGGACATAAATGCATCATTTGCATTTGCCAGTTCATACTTGGAAATCCATTTTTCATCAGGAGAATAACAAAATCCATTTTCTTTAAAAAGTTCAGGATTATGTTCACCCACATAAATCATATTATTTTGTAAACGTTCTGCCAGTTCTGCATAACCACTTGCAAGAGCAAATATATGGTTAACGCCTTTTCCGTTTGAACCAAGAGACGTTCCATCAATAGTGACCCTATTTGAACAACAACCATTTACAGCAATTGTATTTTGAGAATATATAGTTTTTATGCCACATTTATGTAATGCTGAATATATATTGAAAACAGTATCTTCCGGTGGCACTTCTTTATAATGTCGTTCAAGTGAATTTTCAAAATTCTCTTTCATACTGCACCTCATACAATTTCTTTGTAAATAGTCAATATATTTTGACCCTCTTCATATACATAAGTAACCTTATCCATACTTTTTTTCACCATATATATGCCCAGTCCTCCAATTTCACGTTCTTCAGCCGAAAGAGTCACATCGGGGTCTTTTTTATCCAAAGGGTTATATGGGATTCCCCTGTCAATAAAAGTAATAACTACTTTCAAAGGAGTCTGACAAATCTGAATACGCACAATAACCTCGCCAATATTCGACTGATAAGCATAATGCGAAACATTAACGAAAATTTCTTCAACTGCCACATCAATCTGTATCTGTGCTTTCATAGAACAATTAATTTTTTCAAGTTGCTGATTTACAAAATCAATTACTTGCTCCAGATTTTCCGTTTTTGCCTGAACGTTCAATTCCTGCATCTGTCATTTCTCCTTCCCCAAAATAATTCAAACAAAGCATCGTAATATCATCAAACTGTGAGGCATTGCCGACAAAAGCATCAATACGTTTCTTTACTCTGTTCAGCAATTCCTTTGCAGAAGAGTCTGGTTTTTCATTTAAAGCAGCCAACATTCTGTCTGTCCCGAACAGTTCATCGTAAACATTAGTAGCCTCCGGAACACCGTCTGTGTACACATAAAGACTATCTCCTGAATGTAATTCAAATGAATGTTCCCTGAATTTCATTCCTTCCATTGCAGCAACGGCAGGAGAATGTTTAGTTTTTACAAGTTCAAAATTTCCGCCTGCCCTACGAATAGTCGGATATTCATGACCTGCATTGGCTGCTATTCCTTGCCCCGTGGAAATCTGCAATATACCCAACCATACTGTAACGAACAATTCCGCCTCATTTCCTTCACAAAGCTGTTCATTCACATAGCTAAGTATTTCTGCCGGTGAATAATTTTCTCCGTTTCCGCATATCATCTGTGTACGATTTTTTATTAATGTTTTAGCAATAACCATAAACAATGCAGCCGGAACACCCTTTCCTGAAACATCTGCCATAACAATTGCCAAATGGTCATTATCAATCAGAAAGAAATCATAGAAATCGCCACCAACTTCTTTGGCAGGTGTCATAGAGGCATAAATATCGAATTCTTTTCTGTCCGGAAAAGCTGGAAAAATACTTGGAAGCATATCAGCCTGAATTTGTGTTGCCACATTAAGTTCTGCACTGATGCGTTCTTTTTCGACTGTTACCTTTTTAATATTCTGGATATATTCAATAATATCCACTTCCATTTTCTGTACGGCAATATATAATTCTTCTATTTCATCTCTTGTATGAATAGGAAGATTCATAACATCATTAAATGAATAACTATCACTGTTTACGAATTCCTTTACTGCCATCGAAAGCATATTAAGTGGTTTTACAACTGTTTTGCTTGTAAAATACACTGTCAAAGCCGCAACAGCAAAAACAAGTAACAATATATAGAAAATCAGGCTATATAAGAACGATTTACGCTGACTGATGACTTCATTCATATCAATATCAACACCTACAAGTGCAATACTTTTTCCTGAATCATCAATAACACTTTCATATCCAGAACAAAGCCAACCATATTCGCTCTTTGAAACCGTTGCAGGTATAGGTGAATTTGTTGTATAATCCAGAAATGCTTCATTAGTATTCAGTCTAACGCCTAATGTAAGTATACTTTCCTGAGGGTCAAATAAACTTAAGCTGTATTCACCCTGTACAGATTCAATATATAAATATTTTACCTCCATGTTTTCTCTGAAACAATCCAGCTGAGAATTTATTTGAAGATAATCATCGTACAAATCTTTATCTGTAAGATAATCGATTACTGCCTGTTCATCATTATTTTTTATAGCAGTATCCAACATCTGTTGATATTCATCTGTTTTTAAAAGTTCCAAAAAAACTGATATAGTATCTTTATCCAGAATTTGTGCCTCACTTTTTCCTATTTGAGATACAAGAGACTTATAATAACTATCTATCATTTTTTTATGAACATTATAACTCACTGTTATAGATATTCCAACAAGCAGTATCATAATAATTACAATCAATATATAAGTTTTTATACCCAGAGATAGTCTTTTTTTTTCTTTCACGTCAAAATCCTCCGATTAAAATGTAATTGTAAGCATATTAAACCCCTGATAACGTCTATAACAGAATGTTTTTGCCTTATTTTTCATCATTAATATGCCAATTGAATTCATAAAACTGTCATCATCTGATTCTCCTGCAAGTTTCTGTGTTTTCATATCAAAAGGATTAAATAAAACTGCACTGTCACGAACATGAAGAACAAAAATCCCATCATTCTGAGAAACAAGTGTGATTTGTATATATTCATCATCATTGCCCTTAAAAGCATTATGTATAATTGCCTCACAAGTTTCTTCAATAAACATTACAACCATATTTGTCTGTTTAATATTAGCTTCCTGCTTTTCGCAAAATTCTTCTGTTTTTTGAAGCAATTCACCCATTTTGTCTATACTGTAAATAGTATAGGAAAAATAATTATCATTATTATCCTGACCGTTTTTGATTTTTAAAAAACTAATCATAACAATCAAAAAACTTATAATTTCTGATAATGGCATAGCATACCAGAAAAGTTCAGTTTTAAAAATACCTATTAAAAGGGTAACAGGAATGAGTACTATAAATGACCTCATTATTGTAATACTTGCAGCTTTTTTCTCCTCATCGACTGATTGATAAAAAGCTGACAGTATTATTGAAAAACCTGAAAATAACACTCCTATGCAAAATATTCTTATTGCATAAATCGCAATTGAAAGACTTTCAGCACTTTTCAATCCAAAAAGCATTGCAAATTCATCAGCAAACAAAGCAATAAATGCTATCAGAACAGAACCTAAAATATAACCCCATTTTACCGAAAGTTTCAACGAATAAAACATACTATTTTTATTATGTTCTGCATAGAAGGTACTTGCCAATGGACGAAGTGTTTCACTTGAGGCAAGAAAGATACTATTTGTAATATATGATATATTCATAACCACATCAAATACAGCCACATAAAGTTCGCCATTTACGGTGGTACTGGAAATCAACAGCCAATTTGCAACAAGCAAAAAAGACAAAACAAATAAAGATTCTATTGATGTTGAAATACCTGTTTTTAAAGATTTAAAGCACCTTGACAAATCAGGTTTTACTATTTTTATTTTAAGTAATTTATCTTTTCTGAAAAAATGTATCGACAGAATAAGTACACTTACTAATTGTGCAATAACTGTTGCATATGCTGCACCCTTAATTCCAAAGTTCAGAACTGTAACAAACAGCAGATTTAAAGCAAAATCCAGAGAACAGCCTGTAACAAACGCAATAGTAGCCAGATACTGGTCATCATCACTTCTTGCAAAATCGTTAAATATAAAATTAAGCATAAATACAGGCATAGCATTAAGTAGAATTCCCAAATAATCCTTACAAAGTTCGAATAATATTCCCGATGTACTTTTAACTCCAAGTAGTGATAATAATGGTATTATAAAAACATTTCCCAATATAGTAAGAAAAACGGATATAATCATCAAAAGTATTACCATTTCATTAAAATGGTCAGTTGCTTCTTTTTTCTTACCCTCACCCATAAGTTTTGCAAATGTTACAGAGCCTCCGACGGAAAATCCATATCCTATAACATTGTACATCATATACAATGGACCTGAGAACTACCGGTTTTAAGTTCATCTACTCCTCTATCCTATAACATTGTACATCATATACAATGGACTGACAATTCCAATTGCAGCAAGACCAGTTTCGCCAACAGCACTACCGACGCAAATCGCATCAATAACATTTGCTATTGCCAATGCAATTCCGGACAATCCTGATGCAACAAAAATCCTTCCAAACATTTTTCGACAAAAGTAATCCACTTTAATAGCCATTCAATATACTTCCTTATATAAGTTTTTTAGCGGATTGTTTTTGCCAAGATTTTTATTTACTGTTTTCAAAGTTAAATTCAGCTTCCCAAGCATCTAACATTCCAACTGGTTCATATAGTGTTTTCATTTGGCGAAGTCCAGAAAGCCCTAAATCTTCTTCCATATCCACATATTTGTACTTGTCACAAATAAGTCTGGCCATTTCAAATATGCAAGCGGAAACAGATTCCTTTTGCCATTCAGGAGTTGATTTTACCATTGCCATTGTAAAGATATCAGATACATTTTCATATCCTATTAAAAAGGCAACATTACCAGAATCTCCCCTGAGAATTACCCCTTGCAAATCAAGTTCTCCATACGCATATACTGCCCGTTTCAACGCCAGAAAATCCTCATCAAGACTCACATCTTTCAAATGTTCTGAAATAAGATATTCTATTTCCATTATATCCTTATTGCAAATACGAGTAACTTCATAATTATTGTTCTTTATAAAGTTTTTGACCTTGCGTTTAAAATTACGAGAAGCTTTTTGATTTAATGCCAGTGATTGTGATTCATACACATACTCACTTAAATCTCTGTTTATCCTTATATCAGCATTGTATATCCTTTTCAATTGTTCTGCCTGTTCTTTTGAAAGATACATAATTTTAAAAGGTTGGTCTTTTTTTACAAGTTTGTCGATAAACTTCAAGTATTCTTTTTCATCGCCCAATGGGCAAAAATAGCTCTTGTGATATATACTATAAATAACACATAGTTTATTTTCAAGAAAAATTTCAAGTCCCAAAGAATCCTGCCATGTATACAAAGACTGAAATGAAAGAGCTGTTAAACAATTACTTTCACTGCGAAGTTTTGTCAATTCAATTTTATCATTTAATGTTATTTCTCTTAAATCCATTATGTATACCACATCTGTTTCATAGTTTACTTAATCCTGAATATTCAGAATATCCACAAATCCTGTAACTTCAAATACTTCCATAACGTCCTCATTGACATTGCGGATTATCATTTTTCCCTGTTTATTCATAACCTTTTGTGCGGATAACAGTATACGAAGTCCGGCTGAAGAAATATATGCAAGATTTTCAAAGTCAAATTCCAATTCAGTAAGTGACTTTAAATCTTCACTAATTTCTTTTTCCAACTGAGGAGTTGTTGTGGTATCAAGTCTACCTTCAAGCTGAATTGTCATTTTACTACCAATATGATTTTTGTTAATAGTCATAATTTCCTCCAATTATTAAAAAATACAAAAAGGCATACTTATACCTCAGGTATAAATATGCCTTGAATTACTGTATAAAATTTCAGAACACGACAAATCAAGCACTTGTGCTGTGCTGTGCTGTGCTGTGCTGTGCTGTGCTGTGCTGTGCTGTGCTGTG